>JAPKGY010000003.1 GCA_026647385.1 Phycisphaerae bacterium
CATTAAAAAAGGGGGATAAAGGGGGTTGTTTAGATAAAATAAACCTTGTCCTAATGACATTGAGTTTAACCTCTTCGGCATCATAGAAAGCCATCTGCTGTGGCGCTGGTTCATGCTCGATGATGCGACGATGCCCACCGCCATGAAGCTGTTGAACGACACCCACTGGTTGGTGCGGAGTCTGGCCCGGCGTCTCCTGGCTGACCAGCATGGCGGCAAGTTCGCCAAGGTGCTGGAGGCCTCCGCTCAAGCGGACCCGGACGCCTGGGCGGGGAGGTTCGCCCGCGCGATCCTCGAGCGGCAGCGCATGATCGCAACCGGTGCGTCCGAGGGACCGCCCGACCAGGCCGGCGGCTCATGATCGGCGGCGCAGGGGCCCCATCCCTCTCGGTACCCCGAGAGGGGTGAACCGCCCGACCGTTTTCAAGTCGCATATCGCGGTGATGTCGTCTTCTCAAACGGATTGATCGGTCGGCCTGGGTTACCTCTTGGCCTTGACGGGCTTCTTCTTGTTTGCGGCGGCCTTGGCTGCCGGGGTTCCGGGCGTATCGATCTCGTCGGCCGACTCGGTCGGTTTTGTCTTTTTGGCGTCCTCCAGGATGGCCGGCATTCGCTTGGCGACGATCGTTTTGCGAATCTCCTCCAGCAGGTCGGAATTGTCGCGGAGGAACTGTTTGGTATTCTCGCGACCCTGGCCGAGCCGGACCTGGCCATAATTAAACCACGCGCCGGTCTTTTCGATCACGTTGTCGGCGATGGCCAGGTCGAGGATGTCGCCTTCCGTGCTGATCCCGCCGGAGAACATGATATCGAACTCCGCGGCCTTGAACGGGGCAGCCACTTTGTTCTTGACGACTTTTGCCCGCACGTGATTGCCGACCGCCAGTTCGCCCTCCTTGATCGTGGTGACGCGGCGGATGTCGACGCGGATCGAGCTGTAGAACTTGAGGGCCCGGCCGCCGGGGGTCGTCTCGGGATTGCCGAACATCACGCCGATCTTCTCGCGGATCTGATTGATGAAGATAACGATGGTGCGGCTCTTGGAAATGATGCCCGTGAGTTTGCGAAGCGACTGACTCATGAGCCGGGCCTGCAAGCCCACGAAAGCCTGGCCCATTTCTCCTTCAAGCTCGGCTTTGGGCACGAGGGCGGCCACGGAATCGACGACGATGCAGTCGACCGCGTTCGAGCGGACGAGCATCTCGACGATCTCGAGGGCCTGTTCGCCGGTATCCGGCTGACTGACCAGAAGTTCCTCGAGTTTGACGCCGCATTTGCGGGCCCAAGTCGGATCGAGGGCGTGTTCGGCGTCGATGAAGGCCGCCACTCCGCCCGCGCGCTGGGCGGCGGCGGCGACGTGCAGGGCCAGCGTGGTCTTTCCGCCCGACTCCGGGCCGAAGAATTCGACGATCCGTCCGTGCGGAATGCCGAACCCGCCCAGGGCCAGATCCAGCGAGAGCGAGCCGGTCGTCAGGCCCTCACGAACCATGCAGGTGCTCGTGTCCAACTGCATGATCGCGCCTTTGCCGTAACTCTTTTCGATCTGCTGCAGGGCTCGATCCAGGGCCTGCTTCCGTCTTCCCGCGATATCCTCGCTCATGTTCCTCGCTTCCTTTCAAGGTTGGGGTTTGCTCAGGACCGCCGACAGTATACCTTCGATCGGAAGTTTGGCAACTGTTCGGTTATTGTTTTTCGGCACCCAAAAAGCAGTTCTCACTAAGTCATTGTTGTTTATGGAGTTATGATTGTCAAAATCACATGAGAGTTCGGAGGGTCGTCGGTGGCCTCGATCGGCGGTCGGCTCCGGGCGGAGGAAAAAGAGGTTTGCCTTCAGGTTACAAATCCGTGAAGCCGCGAGCCGTCTCTGGGGAACTGGGAGCGATCCATGCATTTTTTTCGTCTTTTGAGTTTCTTCGCGGCTCCTCGTGCGGTCGTTTTGGGGCCGCGAAAAAGCTCAAAAGAGGCGCAAAAGCGGGCCTTTGTTGTAGTCGTTTCTGTTGTTCGCGGCGCAGGAAGCCCCGCGGTCTGCGGAAGGTGCATTCGTGGCCGGTGCATGCCCGCGCTGGTGCGCGCCGGGCCGGCAGGCTCCGAGGGCCTACGAAGCCGGGGTCAGTGTGACGTTGCGGAACTCGATCTTGGAATGGTCTCCCTGGAAGTAGATCGGTCCGGGCTCGTGCTCGTTGCTGTCGATGGCTCCCCCGGTGATACCCTCTATTTCCTGGTTATCGATGATCGTCTGGCCGTTGTGGACGACGGTCAGGTATTGACCGATGAGGGTGATATCGTAGGTCTGCCATTCGTTGGCGGGCTTGGCGGCGTTGACCGACGGCTTGATCCGGCTGTAGAGGGCGCCGCACGAATGGGCGGAGGGGGCTTTGCCGAAGCTGTCGTGGATCTGGATCTCGTATCGGCCGCGGAGATAAACGCCGCTGTTGCCGCGCGGCGGAACGCGGAATTCGACGTGCAGCTTGAAGTCCATGAACTTTCGGTGGGTCTGGATGTTCTCGCCGCCGGCGGTGCTGGTCATGACGCCGTCGATGACGGTCCACTTGTTGTCCATCTCCAGGCCGGGAGGGTCCATGGTTTTCCAGCCGTCGAGGTCCAGGCCGTTGAACAGTTTGATCGGCTCGCCCCATTTGCGTTCGCGCCGGGCGGTGAACTTGACCAGTTTGTCGTTGCCGGCGTCGAACGTGCCGTCAAGGACGTCACCTTTGATATTCCCCGCGAGCTTACCGGTTTTTTCGCCCAGTTTGAGGGTTATTTCGAGATGATTGCCCTTCAGGGACGCGTTCGCCACCTCGCCGGTGTGCAGGCCGGTCATTGTGCCGGCAATGCTCTGCCGGGTTTGTGTCAGGGTCAGATCAGCCTGGTCGTCGCCGAGCTTCATCTTCCAGGTTCCGCTCGCGTCGACGGCGGGCACGAACTTCAGGCCGATGAACGGATACTCCTTGCCCTGGTTTCGGCCTTTGATGACCGTGCAGGTGCCGCTTATCGTGTCGTTCTTGATCGTGCCGGTATATGCATACCGGAAGCTCTCGCCCTCGGCGGACTTGAAGGAGAGCTTGTTCCCGTCGGCCTCGATCTTGCCGATATCGTATGCACTGCTGACTTCGGCGCAGTGCTTCGCCCGGAGTTCGCCGTTTTCCTGGCGGATTTCGAGCCAGTTGGCGGCCTTGTAGTCCGGCGAGAAGATCACGGTGATGTCCCACCGTCCGACGGCGGGGTGGTCGGCCGCCCAGGCGAGGCAGGGGATCAAGCCGATCGCGAGCACAAGTCCGGTAGCGAGAGTGCGGCGCTGCATGTTGGGTTCTCCGTTCTTCAGGGGTCTGTCTTGGAGGGTGTGTGAGAAGCGGTGTTTTGCGGTGCGGCCATCTCTCCGCGGATGAGACGCCGTGGCGACTAGGCTGCACCCAGGCCTCATCCGGCGGGCAAGCAGCAGGCTGGAAGCCTGCACCACAAGGGCCGCCTGCACCACAAAGGCCGACCGGACTCCTCACGCACCCTCTGATCGCGGATGCCCCCTTTACGTCGAGGGTACCGAACGGCGGGCCATTTTCGTCGGACTCCGCAGCCGTCGCAAGGGATACCGGACTCCCGGACGGACGCAGGGGCGGCGATCTCGGCCAACCTCCGCCCAAAGGGCGTCGGTCGCGAGAACGCCAAGCGGGTGTACACGCCGCCGTGACCGTTTATAATCGAGTCGTGGTTCAATTCGTTTCCAGCTTTCGGTGTTTACGCTCCCGAATTCCCGCGGTCTTATGGGGCGCGCTGGGTCTGGCTGCGGCTGCGTCCGGCTGCGCGCCGTCGGCCACGCTTCACCTGATACAGCCGAGCTTGCCGGGCTGGCAGCGGCACCTCCGTCTCAAGGCGGAGCAGGCGGTTTGGTCGCCCGGCGACAAGGTCGAGCGTGTGCTCGTCGAGTTTCCTCCGCCCGGTGCATCCACGGGCAGGCCTCTGGTGATTCTGTATCTTCGTCTGCCGGCTGACGTGGAAAAGCCGGCAGTGGCCGCCAAAGCCGGACCCTGCGCGAGGGGTTTCTTCATTCAGACGCGCGGGGAGTACGCCGGCCTGTCGGGCGTGGTCGGCGGCACGATCGAGGTCAAGGGTCGATCCGTCTCGCGCGGCGCGGCCCGCAAGATCGACTTCGATCTCAAGGCGGAGGATGGCAGCCTGCTGGTCGGCAGGATCGAGGCCCGGCGCGATGACTGGGCCCTCCACCAGTTCGAGACCAGGCGTCATCCGGTCGATGTCCGGATGCTGGTGCATGGGCCGCAGTCGGCCCCGGCCAGCCGGGAGGGGCCTTGAGCCGGGTTATCGCTTCAGGTTTTGATGATCCGTCGTTGGGAGGTTCGCCGTGTCCCCATGGACCGACATCACCCGCACGCTTCGCCCGGGCATGATTCACTGGCCCACGGATCGGGGTTTCCAGTTGAACCGGGTCGAGGCCTGGTCGGGCCCGGGCACGTTCAATCTGAGCGAGATCCGTACGAGCGTTCACGTCGGCACGCATATCGACGCCCCGCGACATTTCACGCGCGACGGGGCGGCCATCGCGGATCTGCCTCTCAGCCGGCTTTGCGGCCCCGCCACGGTGGTGGACTTCCCGGAGCGCCGCCACGTTACAGCCGCCGATCTGGAGGCCGGCCAAATCCCGCCGGGCGATCGGATCCTGCTCAAGACGACGAACAGTCGGCTCTGGGACCTGCCCGCCTTCGACGAGCGCTACGTCGGCCTGATGCTCGATGCCGCCCGCTGGCTCGTGGACCGGAGTACACCGCTGGTCGGCACCGATTATCTGTCCGTCGAGCCGTACGACTCGCCCGGCCAGCCGGTCCATCAGCTCCTGCTCGGAGCGGGCGTGATCCTGGTCGAGAGCCTGCAACTCGATGCCGTTACCCCTGGCCGATACGAGTTGATTGCCCTGCCCCTGAAAATCGAAGGCGCCGACGGCAGCCCGGCCCGGGTGATCGTCCGGCCGTGGGGGTGTGCCGGGTGATCGAATAGCGCGCGGCGGGCAGGGCGTCCGCGCGGGGATCAAGGGGGCCCGGGCGAGCCGGCAGGATAGGCCGGAAACCGCCTCGTCTGGTGTCTTAACTCCATCACTCACCTGTTGCACAGTGCGTCTGATAGCCGTAAGCTCATGATTGCCGGTAGTCGACCGTGACGAGTACGAGTATTCACCGAGTCCCGGTCTTTGTCCCCGGTTCGGTCCCGGAGCATTTCCAACGCGTGGTTCCTCGAAGGGAGATACGGGATGGGCACCGTGATAGTGGTCGGGAGCGCGAATACGGAATACGTACTTGCTGGAGTTGAACGCCTGGTTCCAGGTTGTAAAGCGACATGCTCGACGATTACGGTGGATGGCGTCGGCGGGAGTGCTGTCAACTGGACACATTGGTTGCGTAGCTGCGATGTGGAAGTTCTCCCGTTCTGTCCCATTGGGACAGATGATGAAGGCAACCGGATTGCGAACTGGCTCAAGGGATGCAGGGCGAATTCCAATAACCTTGATTCGGAGGAGGGATGTCAGCAGTATCCGGGTACTACAAGTCAAAGCTGCATAATAGTCGAGCGAGCGGCGCGAACGGTCATCACGCGTCGCGGGCAGTGCGTGGCCAGATGGGCAAGTCAATTGGAGAATCGGCTGGAGCATGGGATTTCCAGCCTCAAGGGGAAGCCGTTTTTCGGGATGCTCGGCCACATTCCTTCAGATGCTTCGGCCTTGGAGACCACCCCCAAGATTCTTGACCTTCTAAGCCGGAGGGGGGCTGCTTTTGTCTATGCCAATCTCGGGCGGGCACAATACCGGCACTGCTATCATCAGTGGAAAGACGCGTGGGGCAAGATTGACTGGCTGCAGCTGGACCTGGAGGAAGCGCGCACGTTTGTCTCCGAGTGCCTCGGTTGCGACGAATGCCGTGACGCGGTGAACTGGAGTGATGAGGATCACGGTGATGCATCGCGTCCGTCTCTGGCCACGATTATGAGATGGTTTCAGGTTGTCCAATCAAGGGTTGTGGTCACGTTGTCGCATGCCGGGGCTCTTGCGGTCGCGCGCGACTGCCCGGGGCAGTTGTTTTTTTCCTGGCCCCAGCTCCCTGCGAGTAAGGTGATTGATCCGACCGGTGCGGGAGATGCTTTCGCGGCTGGAATGGTGTATGCCATGCTTCGACTGGCTCCGTGCCGCAGCCAATCACGCATTGAGAGATGCAACTCCTGCAGGAGGCCGAGCAGCGCACGCATGGATTGCTATCGGCGGGCGCTGAAATTTGGCAGCCTCCTCGGTGTTCGGGCATGTGAAGCTGTAGGCGGAACAGGTGCGCGGGTTAATCGTGCGGAGCTGGCTGAGCAGTTCAACAGCCTTGAATCACAAAAGGGTGCAGAGGTTTTTCCACTTGATGAATCGATGCAGTTACTTCACATGCTCGACCAACTCTGAACTCTTGAAGCCTGCAATCTCCCGTCGTCGCTGAAGTCCCTCCCGCACGGCGGTTGGTCTCCAGGGGCCTCCGGGATGGGGGGCCGCGAAGGAGCGGTCCGGTTCAGGCGTTGCCCCCTGTCGGTTTCTGGATCACCGCGTGATTTCCACCAGCCGTATCGGCCCGACGAAGACCGTGCAGTCCAGAGCAAAATCGCGGACATCCTCGACGCGGAGGCGCAGGTGGAGCGTCGCCAGGTCTTCGGGGAGCGTCGGGAGGTCGACGAGGAACCACTCGCCCTCGGTGCGATGGACGCCGACGTCCGCCTGCCAGAGCACCTTGTCGTCAGCCAGCAGTTGGACCACCCGGTGACGCGCCCAGCGGTTGATCACCGTCTCGAGTCCCAGGCTCTCCCGGTTCCAGTTGCTGACGTACAGCAGCAGGTGAAGGTGGTCGCGCCGACCGGAGATGGGGATCTCGACGGGCAGCTCGGCGTAGTCGCCGCGGACGCCGTCACCGTCGCGCGGCATCCAGAAGCAGGTGACGTCGCCCCCTTGGCGTGGATGGATGCCGGCCTGCCACTTGCCCCAGAACAGTTCTTCATCCTTCGGCGTGACCGTCGCCCGCACGACCGCCTGCGCCTGGGCGGCGCCGCTGCCCCAGCGGAGCGGCGGCGTGTCCAGGTGGGCCAGCATCTTGTCCACGACGTAGATGTAGTAGCCGAAGTGGTCCAGGTGTGGTTGGACCATGGCGCGGCGCTCGGCCAGCATATTGCGCCAATCGGCGGCCGTCATCGCGGCTCGCCGGCTCCAGAACTTCACGTAGTCCCCGGTGATCGACAGGTGGCTGAGCAGGGAGCCGACCTGCTCGATATCCCGCGTGAGCGTTTCCCGGACTGAGGAAGCCAGACGATCCGCCTCGTCAAGCCGGCCGGCGTGGATCAGGGTCAGGAGCTTGCGCTGATGCTCCGGGAACCAGTACTCGGGGTAAGGTGCGACCGCGGCCGCCCGGCCCGTCTTGAGTTCGTCGGCCATGGCGACGAGATAGTGCTTGTCGAGGAGCCCCTCGGGCAGCAGAGTCTGCTCGCGGGCCGTGGCGCCGATCGTCTCGTGCAGCGTTTCCATGCGGGCAAGCAGCGCGAGCGCCCGCTCGCGATCTTCGAGGCGGTTGAGCCGGGCGGGAAAGAGCGGAAACATCCCGCCACCCTCCATGGAGTAGCGGAAAAGCTTCTTCGCTTCGATCAGAGTGTCGTCGAACGCCATGGCCTCGTCGGCTGCGGCCGGACCGAAGATCGTGTCGCAAATCCGGCGGCGAACGTCGTCCCAGACATGACCGGCCGGGTTCCACGACCACCAGCCGATGACTGGAATCAGATGGTGCGTCCCCCAATTGTTGCCGCCCCAGGGCATGACGGCTGCGGTGCAATCGCCCGCGCTCGCCAGTACGTCGTACGTGGGGCGGTTCCAGCCTTCGGTCAGGGCCATGATCTCGCTGTAGGCGCTTCCCGAGGCGAGGATCGGCCCGCCCCTGCGCGTGTGCGTGAATCCCGGCTTCGGCCGCGGCCAATTGTGCCACCAGCTTACGCCCGTTTTCAGGCCGATCGCCCGGGCTTCCTCCAGCCGTTCCGGGGTCGGGGTGGGCGTCCAGAACCACAAGGCCTGTTCCATGCCGGGGATCTTCATGACCTTGCGGTTGAAGTCGCCGTTGGAGTCGTCGGCGACCGTCTGATAGGAACCTTTGGGAGGCGTGATCGCGATCCGGGCCCCGGTGATGCCGTGTCGCCGTCCGAGCGCCAGGACCTCGGTAACGAGCGTCACCGGGTCCTCCCCCGGTCCCTTGTCGTCGAAGGAGACCCACAGGCCGTCGGCCCCGAGGGCGATCGATTCCCTGAAGCTCTCGAGCGCTTTGGGCAGGAGGTCACGTTTGATGCCGCAGTTGACGATGGCGAACACGACCATGCCTCGCTTGCGGGCTTCAGCCACGGTGCGTTTGACCTTCTCGGGATCGAGCTTCTCCCCCGGTTCGGTGGCGTACGTGCCCTCGCGAAGATCGATGAAGTTAATGCGCGACGCGGCGTAGCAATCGAGTTCGCCCGGGCGGAAATAGTGCTGCATGGTCGTTTCCGGCCGGCCTCGCCAGGGAATGGAAGGCCAGTCGCGGACGGTGGCCCGCGCGAGCGTGAGGTCTTCGCCCCGCCGGGCGATCATCTGAAACAGCGTGTCCTGCCCGTAGAGGACCGCCCGCGGATTGCTGCCGCCGACCAGGACGATCTCACGGCCATCGGACTGGCCGAACTCGATGACGTACCCGTCGTGGCCCGGCGAGTCCTTGCCGAGTGCGATATCCATCCGCGCGCAGAGGGCGTCGAGTTCCTGATGCGTTTCGCGCTGACCGAGAAGCAACTCAATGGCGTAGCGTTTGCGATCCGGTTTTTCGGTGACGATCGGCCAATCCATCTCGTACCGACCGGCGATCGCTGCACGCAGCAGGTCGGCCGCGTATCGCTCCGGCTCCGTGGCCTTTGCCCCCAAAACGAGGGCGACGCTGTCCCGAGCGAGCCGGACCGGGCTTTGTTCGGACCATCGCACCTGCTGCGGGGCCGGCACGAGCCTGGGCGGCGCGGCGACCGCGAGTCCGTGGAGGCCAGCACACGCCACAACGAGAGCCGCAACGATCGGCGTTCGAACGCATGGAAGTAACATGAAAAAGATCCTTTTGCGAAGTTCATAGGGTGTGCCGACGAACTCGGCGCCTGCGAACACGCGTCGGAATTGTATGAGAAGCTCTTCCGCGGCCGCAAGGCGGGCACGAGCGATTGTCCATGCCGGACGCGAGCGGGAAAGCGAGGGGAATGAAGCGAGGAGAGGCTTTTTTAAGGGAGGAAGGAAAAAACGAACCGGCCACGCGACGGCCCGCGGAGTAGCGGCGAACACCGTTGCCCCCGTCGCGGTGGGGCGATAGACTCGGACATCCGATCGTGGCTTCTCGTGACGCCTCACCCCGCGGCGAGCGTGTAGGATGCGCGGTCTTCCGTTTGTGCTTGCAGTGAGCGATTGAAACCTCGTTCCGCGTGTCAGGACAAAGAGGGTGGCCGACCATGAAATGGCTGGGATGGACTCGCTTTGCGTGGGGGTCGACGCTGGCCCTGTCCGTGTTCGTCGCCGTCGCCACGGGTGATGATACGGCCATCGCCCCCAAGCCCTCGCCGAACATCCTGTTCATCCTGTCCGATCAGTATCGCTGGGATTGTGTCGGCGCCAGCGGCAACGCCCGGATCCACACGCCCCACCTCGATCGCCTGGCGCGCGACGGCGCGTGGTTCAGCCGCCTCTACGTGGCCCAGCCGGTTTGTTCGCCGAATCGGGCGGCGATTATTACCGGGTTGTACCCCCACTCGGCCGGGATTCAGGAGAATTGCACGGCCACAAGCAAGGGCAACACCGAGTTGCCCGGAACTTCCCGGACGATGAGTGAAATGCTGGCCCCGGCCGGCTACGACTGCGGCTACTTCGGCAAGTGGCACCTCGGTCGACGGGATGCATTCAAGACGTTTCCCGAGTATCCAAACGATGGCCGGGGCCAGGGTCACTACTTCGGAAAGGGTGAGGACCGTCGTTACGGAGTGGATGTGATCGCCGAGGACGCCGTCGCCTTTCTCAAACGCGAACGAACACAGCCTTTCTACGTCTATGTGTCGTTCTATCCGCCGCACCCGCCGTTCTCCGTCCCGCAGAAGTACCTGGAGCGGTACAAGGATATCGCCGACAAGGAGCAACGCATCTATTACGCCATGTGCGAGAAGGTCGACGAAAAGGTGGGCGAGCTGCTCGGGGCGCTCGACGAGACGGGCGTGGCGGACAGGACCCTCGTCGTGTTCACCTCGGATCACGGGCACAACTTCATCCAGCGCTGGAACAACCATTACAAGCGGGTCTGCTACGATACAGCCGCCCGGGTGCCGCTGATCATGCGTTTGCCGGGAGTTATCCCCAGAGGCCGGCGAGTCGAGGCGTTGCTCAGTTCGGTTGACCTCACGCCGACGATCCTGAGCCTCATCGGTCAGCCGATCCCGTCCGGGCTCCAGGGGATCGATTTCGCCCCTCTCGCTCGCGGAAAGACCGACAAAGGCCGCGATTACGCGGTCATCGAGAACGTTCCCTTCACCGACCACCCCGAAAAAGGCGAAGAGCGATGCGTGCTCGATGGCCGGTACAAGCTCATTCTCAGCACCCAGCGACCGCCCGAGCTGTACGATCTGCGCAGCGATCCCGGCGAGGTCAACAACCGGTGGGAGGAGATGAAGTCATCGCCGACCGCCCGCCAACTCCTCGCGCAACTGCAAGGCTGGGGGGAGAAGACCCACGATGCGCTGGCCTCCAGGCTGGTCGCGAAAGCCAGGCCCTGACCGCCTTTCGATTCGATCGATCAGCGTTCGGCGCTGAGCAACGACTCCGGCAGCCGCATATCGAGCTGGCGGACCAGGAACGCCCACCGGTCGGCAGCCTCCTCGATACGCTGGCGAGTGGCCTTGCCCCGACCGTGGCCGGCGCTGGTATCGACCCGGATCAGGATCGGCGCGGCCCCTGCCTGGGCGGCCTGCAGCGCCGCGGCGAACTTGAAACTGTGCGATGGCACGACCCGGTCGTCATGGTCAGCCGTGGTAATCAGCGTCGCCGGATAGCGGGTCCCCGGCCGAACCTGGTGCAGTGGGCTGTACGCCCTGAGAATCGGGAACATCTCCGGGTCATCCGGGCGCCCGAACTCCGTCGTCCACGCCCACCCGATCGTGAACTTTGTGAATCGGAGCATGTCGTGGACCCCGACGGCCGGCAGCGCCGCCCCGTACAGTTCGGGCCGCTGAGTCATGCACGCCCCGACCAGCAGTCCGCCGTTGCTCCCGCCGTGAATGGCGAGCTTCTCAGGCCGGGTGTAGCCGTTGGCGATCAGCCACTCCGCCGCCGCGATGAAGTCATCGAAGCAGGTTTGCTTGTTCCGCAGTCGGCCGGCATTGTGCCACTCCTCCCCATACTCTCCGCCGCCGCGAATGCAAGCCTGAGCATAGAGGCCGCCCATCTCCATCCAGACCACGTTGGCGGCTGAGAAATAGGGGGTCGTGGGGATGCCGAAACCGCCGTAGCCGCAGAGCAAGGTCGGGCCCGCTCCGTCGAAGATCAGACCTTTGCGGTGAGTGAGGAACATCGGCACCCGCGTGCCATCTTTACTGGTGAAGAAGATCTGGCGGGTTTCGTACTCGTCCGGACGGAACCGGAGGCGAGGCGTCTTATACACCGTGCTCTCGCCGGTCCTCACGATGTGGCGGTAGATCGTGCCTGGGTCCGCGTAGCCGGTGTACGTGTAGAAGGTCTCACGATCGGACCGCTTCCCGCCGAAGCCGTTTGCCGACCCGATCCCCGGCAGGGCCACCTCGCGGACGAATTGACCAGCCAGATCGAACACCTTCACCTGCGAGCGGGCGTCTTTGAGATATCTCACGATAAAATGATCGTCGACGACGGCCGCCGATTCCAACGTCTCAGCCGCCTCCCGAATCACCTCCTGCCAGCGGCTTTCCCGGGGTTCGCGGATGTCGATGGCCACCACGCGTCGGCGCGGAGCGTCCCGGTTGGTCTGGAACCGGAAAATCGGCCCGTCGTGGTCGATGAAGGAGTACTCCGCGTCAAACTGGTCCAGTAGTTTGACGATCTGCGCGTGCTCGTCCCGCAGGTCGAGGTAATAGACGCGATTCTTGCTTTCGCAGCCTTGCATGACCTGAATGATGAGGTACTGCCCGTCGTCCGTGACCCGGGCCTCGAAGAGCCATTCTTTCTGGTCCGGACGGCTGTAGATCAGGCGATCCTCGGACTGCGGCGTGCCCAGTCGGTGAAAGTACAACTGGTGGACGTAATTGCTTGATTCAAGCTTGTCTCCCTTGGGTTCGTCGAACCGGCAATAGAAGAAGCCGCGGCCGTCTCGCGTCCAGGATGCCCCGGAGGCCTTTACCCATTCAATTCGGTCCGGCAGATCCCGGCAGCTATCGACGTCGCGGACCCGCAGCTCGATCCAGTCCGAACCCGCTCGGGTCAGGCCATACGCCAGCAGGCGGCCGTCGTGCGTGTATGCCGTGTTGGCCACCGCGACGGTGCCGTCCGCGGCGAGTTGGTTCGGGTCGAGCAGGACCCGCGGCTCGCCCTCCAGGCTGTCAGCCACATAGAGCACGGACTGGTTCTGCAGACCGCTGTTGCGAGTGAAGAAATACCGCCCGCCGTGGAGCACAGGCACCTCGTACCGCTCGAAGTCCTGCAACTCCGCCAGCCGGTTCCGGATGGCCGTCCGGGCAGGGATGGCTGCCAGGTAGTCGAAGGTGACCCGGTTCTGGGCGTCGATCCAGGCCTTCACCTCCGCCGAGTCCAGATCCTCCAGCCACCGATACGGGTCCGGCACCCGGACGCCGTGATACGAGTCGATCACCTCGATAGTCCTGGTCTGGGGATAGGCCGGCGCAGTCCTGTCGGTGGGTGTGGTTTGACCCAGGCAGGCGATGGGGCCTGCCAGTAGAAGACCGATCGCATCCGCCACCCGGATTCGCATGAATTCACCTCATTCATTGGGCACGCCCGGACCCGACCGATCCCCAGGTCGGTCGGCTCCGGTGCCGGCGCCAAACAATCGTCGACCCGAGGTCAGGCCGCAAGTCGCAGCCCCGCGTCCGCTCCGTTCCAACGCCGGCGGACGCAGGTTAAGACGCACTGGAAGCTGCCTCGTGACGGCCAAACGCGCCCTCGGTCCGGGATGACCAGCGGGGTTGCCGGTCCGCCCGTTTTGTTACGTATGGACGACCGGGGCGGCCAGCCCCCTTCGGCTTGACATCACCGGTCCGTCGCTGAATACTTAAGTTGACAGTGCATCCTCGACGGGAACTCGACAGAGGAAGGGTTTCGGCGAGGTCCTGCCGGAATGAACCTGCCATCGTTTGTCCTGCCTGATCGCCTGCGGAACGGCACGCACTTCCGGCCGACCGCGTGGGGCGATCGCTGATAGCTTTCAACGGCCGATTCGGGCACAATAGCGGTTTACGGGTCGGCCGATTCACAACGCGGTAGTGGGCCCGGGTCAGTCGCCTGAACGACTCGCCCGCCGAGAGGAGACGGCCTATGGCGAAGAACAAACCAGTCTGGGGCATCGACCTCGGCCAGTGCGTGCTCAAGGCGATCTGTCTCCGAGCCGCCGGCGACAAGGTCGAAGCCATCGACTATGCCTACATCGAGCACAGCCGGATCCTCTCGCAGCCCGGCGTCGAGCGAGCCGAGATCGTCTCCGAGTCGATGAAGAAGTTCCTCGATAAGCACGATCTGTCCAAGGCCACGATCGTGGTCGGAGTCCCCGGCCAGCACACGCTGGCTCGCTTCACCAAGCTCCCTCCCGTCGACAAGAAGAAGATTCCCGAGATCGTCAAATACGAGGCCCAGCAGCAGATCCCCTTCGACATGGACGAGGTCATCTGGGACTACCAGACGTTCGAGAATCCCGAGGCGATGGAGACGGAAGTCGGCATCTTCGCCATGCGACGCGAGTTGATGCGCGAGCATCTGAAGTTCCTGTCGGACCTGAAGCTCGAGCCGGCCATCGTCCAGTCCGCGCCGCTGGCGCTTTATAACGCCCTGCGTTACGACGGCCTGGTGGGCAGCGAGCCGGTGGCGATCCTCGACATCGGTGCCCAGAACACCGACCTGCTGGCGGTCGACGGCAACAGCCTTTGGACGCGAAACATTCCCATCGGCGGAAACGCCTTCACCGAGGTGCTGCTCAAGACCTTCAAACTCTCCTTCAATAAGGCGGAGAACCTCAAGCGGTCGGCCGGCAGCAGCAAATATGCTCGCCAGGTATTCCAGGCGATGAGGCCGGTGTTCGCCGACCTGGTCGCCGAGATCCAGCGATCGATCGGCTTCTATACGTCCTCCCGGCGCGGGGTGAAACTGAACAAGCTCATGGCGATGGGCAACGCCTTCCGGCTGCCCGGCATGCCGAAGTTCATCCAGCAGAACCTGGGCATGGAGGTGGTCCGGCCGACGACCTTCAGCCGGCTGTCCGCGAGCGGGGCGCCCAATGCACCCCAGCTCATGGATCAACTGCTGAGCTTCGGCGTGGCCTACGGACTCGCCTTGCAGGGGCTGGACCTTGCCCCGATCACCAGCAGCCTGCTGCCTCCGGAGATTGCCAAACAGGTGGTCTGGCAGAAGAAGACCCCGTGGTTCTACGGGGCGGCTGCCAGCCTGGCCCTGGCTGCGTGCCTGATCTGGGCCCGCAACATCTCGGACAGCCAGGCCGTCGCCGCCGGCCAGGGCGATGGTTCGATGAGCCGGGCGATCGCCGACCCCAAGGACGCATCGCGGATCATCGAAAACGGTCCAGCCGGGGACCTGCCCGCGAAAGCCTATGCCGAGCAGATTCTCCAGGCAGGCCAAGTGTTATCCAATGTGAAGTCCCAACTCGAAGGCCAGATCCAGGAGCAAAACACCAAGGCCAAGGCCCTGGCCGATTTGCAGAGCTACAAACCGGTCTGGCCCAAGATCCTCAAGATGGTCCATGCGGCCCTGCCCCCGCTCGACCCCGAGATAGCCCGCGCGTTCAACGAGGGCCCCAACGCATTCAAGGCCCTGGTGGCCTCCGACCCGACAAAACACGCCCGCGAGAATCGAAAACAGATCTTTATCCAGGAATTCAAGGCGGAGTACTCCGCCGACGTCGATGCCACGCTCAAGGAAAAGCGGAACCCCACGGGGGCCTCCAGCTCGCTGGACATGGGCGCGATGCCCGGGGCCCAGCCGACGGATGTGCCGACCGGACCGACGACCGTTCCCCGGCCGGGATTCGTCGTAACCCTTGTTTGCCAAACGCCTTATGCGGGAGGCGACCTCCAAGGGGCCCTCAATTTCATCCAGAAGGTGTTCATGGCCAAGCTCAACCAGGAAGGCCAGAAAGAGAAGGGGCTGTACATCGATTCGATCTGCTATCTGGGCTCGCCGGTTTCCCTGAGGGATGCGCAGTCCAGGGTCGGTTCGTCCGCGTCGGTCACCTGGGGAGCCGCCAAGAGGCTAACAGCCGCGACGCCGGCGGCCGCCTTCGAGGAATGGAAGGATCCCGTGACCGACGAGCAGATGTCGAAAGACTGGCAATTCGAGCTGGCTTTCGTCGTGGTGCTTGGTGAAAAACCGCAGACTCCGGCCGCGGGGACCCCGCCGGGCTGACTTCCCGGGCTTTGGCCCGGCCCCGATCGCGGCGCACGGGGCGGAACGGGTGAGATCATCATCGCCGGCCGGCAACGGATCGGCGGGAGTGAGCGATCATGAAGTGGATCAAAGCGCATCTGACCATCGTCATCTCGGGAGCGGTCAGCCTGGTGGCCGTCGCGTTGATCGCGTTGGGCATTCTCACCTCCACAGTCAAGGAATCCCTGGCCCGCGACAGCAGCATCGTCCAGAGCCTGAATCTGGCCAGTCCGGTCAACGAACGCATCATCGAGGAGCAGGAGAAGCTGCTGAAGCGGAATACGCAGCAGCTCGAGCAGACCCAGAAGCGCCTCGAGGAGCGCGGCGGCTATCAACCTCTCCATCCCGATGTCTTTCCCGATATCAACCCCGCCAACCCGGGCGCGAGATTCCGTTTCAAGCCTCTGCTGCTCGAAGCACAACGCAAAATGGTGGCCGACCTCAACGCCAAGACGGCGCCAACCCCGGAAGAACAGGCCCTCGAAGCCACGGAGATGGCGATCCAGAAGGCGCGAGAGGCCACCGCCGAAAGCCTCGGCGTGGGCGGAGCAAAACCTCCCACCGGAGCAAGTCGGTTTCAGCCCCCCATGGGGACGGGATTGGCCGGGAAGCTCACGGTTACACCGAGCGGCGACAGCCGCAAGGGAATCACTCCCGAGCAACTCGCCAAGGATTTCCCCGACGTGCGTCTGGCGATTCGACGGGCCCGGGAAATCTACTGCTACGTGGGACATGAAGCTCAGACCTTCGGCCAATGGCCGCTGGTCACCGCCTCCACGTATCCGGAGGTGGCCGAGATGTGGTATGCCCAGATGGCCCTGTGGATCCAGCAGGACGTCGTGAAAGCGCTGGCGGGGTTGAACAACCGGGTGGCCGACGCGGTCAAAGCCCGTCAGCAAAGGCCGTGGGTCGGCCTCCTGCCGGTCAAGCATCTCCAGCGGATCGCCATCCAGGGCTATGCGTTCGCCACGGCGACCGGGAGTGATGCCACCGCCGGCGCCCCCACCCAGCTCGGGGAAGCCATGCCCGTGGGCGGCGCGACTCCTTCCTTTACCAAACAACAATGTTCCCCGGCGGTCGACGTGATCCATTTCAGCGTCGATCTGGTCGTCGAGGCCCGGATGCTGCCCCAGGTCATCGACGAAATCTGCAAGGCGGGTTTCTATACCCCGAGCCTCGTGAACTACTCGCTTCAGCCGTTCGACCCGAACTGGAACGGGTATATCTACGGTTCCGTGCCCGCGATTCAGGTCTCCCTGGATTTCGAGGGCAACTTCGTGCGGGCCAAGTATGAGAAGTGGATGCCTGAAGCCGTCAAGACGGCAATCACCGCGGGTACCGCGAAGTTCGAGCAGGGGCTGCTGAGCGCCTCGCCGAGTGCGGCTCCTTCCATGCGAACACCGGCTCCGACGTTCGGCCCGAACAATCCGTTGGGGCTCGAGTAAGGCAGACGACGATCACCGGCGGCGCCGTCCGGGTGGAGAAAGCGTAAGATGGCCAAGCAGAATGTGACCTTTGTCGAGCGGCACTTGGAGAAGATCGTGGTCGGGGTCACCGGCGCTGCCCTCCTGGCGGTCGTCGTTCTTTATCTGGTCGGCACGCCGCACAGCGTCGATGTCCAGGGTGAATGGATCGGCCCCCCGCAGTTGTACGCGAAGATTCGGGGCGCCGCCGATGCAGCCCGCGACAGGATGAAACGGGCGACGCCCCAGCCCACCCAGGAGAGCGGCGGAACCTCCATCACCCTCCCGCCTACCGACCAGCAAAGTCCCTATCTCGCCGAGAAAATCCCCACGGAGTTCCCCGTCCCCTTTGGACCTTTGTCACCCCCCATACCCGAGATTCAGATGACCGAGCGGGGCAAGATCCGCCTGGCGGAAATCCTCCCGCCCACCGACATTCACGTGTCCACCGGAATGGCGTATGCCAAGCTGCCACGTCCGGTCGCCGCTACCTCCGCCAATGTCACGCGGCCGGATCAAGCCAGCGCGATTACCGCGGATGTCCAGTGGGCCGTGGTCGCGGCCGCGATCAGCCGAAAGGAGCAGCGTGCGAAGTTCGACCAGGCACAGTATGCCGTCGACCGCCAGGCGATGATGGTCGCGGCGGTCGAGGCCGAACGCCAGGAGCGGCTTCCGGACGGGCGATGGAGCGATCCCGTCCCCGTGACTGGATATTCGGACACCGTCATTCCGGTGCGCCGGACGGCCCAGCTTATCCCAACGGACAGCGGCGAGCTGATCGTCGCCGACCAGACGATCGCCGAATACCGGAAAATGCTGGAGACCGCCCAGGCCCAGGCGGACATCCTCCGCCCGCGGTTCCAGGAATACCTTGAGGTGCCGATCCTTTGGCAGGTGCCGGCCGAGGTGAACGCGGGCAAGGACACCGTCGTCAAGCTGGCCGATTTCGGCGCGACGATCGAACAGCCGGCCGATCCGCGAGGCCGGGGGCCCGCCGCGCCGGGCGCGCCCGGTCCGGCCGCGCCCGCGGCCACCCCGCAGCAGCGACTCCGCGAGGCCGAGGACCTGATCAAGGATGAGAAGTACCTGGAGGCGGAGGACATCATGCGTTCCCTGGACGCGGCGGCCGACGTGCCCCAGGTCCTCAAGAAGAGGGCTCAGGAATTGCTTCGCCAGATCCAGCCGAACGTGGACCGCGCCCGGTTGGAGATCGCCCGCCAGGAAAAAATCGCCGCCGCCATTCAGGATTTCGGCCCGGACGCCGAACCGCTGTGGCTTACCGACGTGAGCGTCCTGCCGGACCGGTGTTATCGCTACCGGGTCCGCCTGCTCGCGTTCAACCCCTACGTCGGCTTCGTTCAGCAGCTTCAGAATCCCGAGGACGCAGGTAAGGTCGTGGTCGAGGGACAGTGGTCCGAGTGGTCCGACCCGGTTTACGTCAGACCGACCACGTGTGTCTTTTATAACAGCTTCAAGGAGGACAGCGGCGCCGCCAAACTGGAGGTCAAGGACTGGTCCACCGGCGTATGGCAGACCGGTATCGCGGACGTGCGGGCCGGCGACAAGCTCACCTTCACGCAGGGCCGCCTCGAGTTCAACTACGATAACGCCCTGGTCGCGGAGGTCGTCCCGAAGATGACCTGTCCGGATCGAACCGAAATGCGCGGACAGATTGCCTACCGCGACAAGCCCGCGTCGACCGTGACCCTGATCGCAGCCGATGGACGGGTCGAGGAACACTGCACCGTGGTGGATGCCCGACGGAAAAAAGACTTCAATCGCGAGACCGAGGAAATCAGAAAGCGCAGCGAAGCCTATTTGAGTTCGAAAGCCGCGCCGACCGGTGTGCCCGCCGGTCCGCCTGGTCCGCCCGGTCCGCCCGGTAGGCCGGGGGCCGCACCCAAGCCGGGGCCGATGGACGAGATGTTCGAGGACGAACTGAAGTAAACATGCTGTAACTCATTGCAGTGGAGAAGGATAGCCGGGGTAACCGGGGAATGGGAAAGGGCTTGAGGCCGACCGCCCGGCGGGTTCCGCGGGGTACTGGCGGAACCGCCGAGGCTGCGGTAAGCTTTGAGCCGATTGCGGGTCATGACACCGGCCGCGCGCCTGCCTGTGGCCGGTTCCATCAACCGCGTTTGAGTTGACGGGCTGAAGCCTAAGGAGGCCTTCCGTGAGAGTGGGACGCAACGTGTGGCTGCGGCGGGGCTGGGGCGCCTGCCTCTTGGGAGCCGTGCTGGCTGTTCAGGCTCTGGCGGCTCCCGCTGCCGATCTGGAGAAGGCGGTCAGCCTGTTCAATGAAGGGCACTACCAGCAGGCTCAGGACGTTCTGCTGAGCATCGACCGCGACGCCCTCAACGACGATCAGAAGCGCCAGCGCGACGAGCTGGTCGAGGCGGCCCGGCTTGCCATCAACCAGTCGGCCAAGGCCGGGCAGGATCTCGACGACGCCCGCAAGGCCAACGCCGAGGGCCATCGCGCCGCCGCCGAGAAGCGGTTCAATGCCGTTCTGGCGAACGATTATGCGTCCGCGGATCAGATTCAAGCCGCGCGCGAGGGACTGGCCCTTGCCATCCTCGATGCCCAGGACCTCGAGTCCCAGCTCGGTGATGGCGGCCTTGGTGACGACGCGAATGACGGCGTTGAGACCGGGACAGTCACCCCCGCCAGTCAGCACGCCAATGCGGTGGATCTTCTCAGTCATACCAAGCTCCATCGGCCGGCAGGACAGTATGGAGCTTCCCCCGCAGGCAGCAAGTCGGCCGCGGCGCCGAAAGTGCGCCTGGCACACGGGCGCGGTTCTGGCGGGGCATCCGCCAGCGCCCGGCGGGCTCTACATGTACATGCCGCCGTCGACGACGATCGTCTGCCCCGTGATGTAGGACGACTCCGGCCCGGCCAGGAAGCGGACCACTTCGGCGACCTCGCCCGGGTTGCCGAAACGCTGCATCGCGATCACCTGCTTGGCGCCTTCGCGAATCTTCTCCGGCAGGTCCGCGGTCATGTCCGTCTCGATGAAGCCCGGGGCCACCACGTTGCAGGTGATGCCGCGCTTGGCGACCTCCTTGGCCACCGACTTGCTCATCCCGATCAGGCCGGCCTTGGCGGCCGAGTAATTCGCCTGGCCCGGGTTGCCCATCAACCCGCCGACGCTGGAGATGTTGATGATCCGCCCACGCCGGGCGCGGAGCATGTGCCGGCTGGCGGCGCGGACGAAGTAGAACGCTGCCGTCAGGTTGGTGTCGAGCACCTGCTTGAACTGGTCGTCCTCCATGCTCATGACCAGCCCGTCGCGGGTGATGCCCGCGTTGTTGACGAGAATGTCGATGCGGCCGTGCTCCTCGGCCACGCGGTCGACGAACGCATTGACCGCGGCCACGTCGGTGACGTCGAGCGCGACAGGCACGATACGGCCGGGAACATCGGCCCCCAGCGCGGCCACCCAGGCCTGGGTCTTCTCGACGTTGCGGGCGACGGCCAGCACGACGGCGCCATCCCGGGCAAGCGACTCGCAGATCGCCTGCCCGATGCCGCGCGAGCCGCCGGTCACGATCGCGACCTGTTGTTCGAGTCGATGCGCCATTGGGGGGTTCCTCCTGGCTAGCCACTCAACTGGACATCGCTCACCGTGCTGATGTTAGTCGCCGGCAGGCTCCTGTCGATCTTGCGCATCATACCGGTCAACGTGCGTCCGGGGCCGACTTCGAAGAACTCCTGGCACCCGTCGGCGAGCATGCGCTCGACGCACGCCTGCCAGCGGACGGGGCTGACGGTCTGTTGATACAGCGCCTCGCGGATCGAGCCGGGGTCGGTGTGATAGCTCGCGTCCACGTTCGACAGTGCCCGCACACTCGGACGACGGATCTCGCAGCGCTCCAGCAACGGCCGCAGGCCATCCGCCGCCGGGCGCATGAGCTCGCAGTGGAACGCGCCGGCCACCTTCAGCGGGATGGCGCGCAGGCCGGCGCCATCCGCCAGCCGGAGCACCTCCTCGCACGCGGCCCGCTCGCCGGAGACGACAATCTGCCCAGGGCAGTTGTAGTTGGCGGGCCAGATGCGTCCCTTGGGTCGGGCCTGCTCGCAGATCGCCAGGGCCTTGGCCTCGTCCGCGCCGACCAGCGAGACCATGCCGCTGGGCACGCGGTCGGCCGCCTCCTGCATCAGCCGTCCGCGCGCGTACAGCAGGTGGACGGCGTCCTTGAAGGGGATCGCTCCCGCCAGGTGCAGGGCCGTGTACTCGCCCAGGCTCAGCCCGCCCATGACGCCGATGCGATCGGGCTGGATGCGCCCGGTGCTGACTGCGGCGCGGTAGACAGCCACGCTCATCGTGAACACGGCCGGCTGCTGGATATCGGTCTGGTCCAGGCGCTCGGCGGGCCCCTCGAAGCAGATCCGCGAGAGCGGGAAACCGAGCACCGCGTCGTTGGCCTATAGCGACTCTTATTCCAGCATTTTCAATAATTTTTGTATATCGACTTTGTACGATATCAGATCCGCTAACTTCAAAACCGGCATCTTTAGCAAAGAGTGCCAGAGGTCCTATAGCCACTCCTCCTATTCCAGAGAAATATATATGCATAAAAACAGTATCTCTCATTTTGCTAACACTATCCAGTGGCGACATTTTTGACAACTGTTTTAGAGTATGCAATCAGGAGTATGATTGATATAGTGTTGTCATAAAGGTTACGCTAGCGCAATTTAGTTTAAATCCATGAAAGTTAAAACCACAAAGAAAAATCTAAAAAGTTATTTTGAATGGTTGGGTAAGATAAAAACCTGGCAAATAATTTTATTATTTATTGCTTCGGCTATTGTATCTTTGTGGCTGCTAAGGCAAAACAGCTTAAAAACAATTGAGCTAAGAGAGAAGGTTTTAGCCGCAGATGAAAAAAATGAGGGGATTGAAGAAGCCCTGGAAAAACTTGGCGGTTACATTTTTTCACATATGAATTCGAATATTCCCCCAGTTGAATTAAGGTCTAGTTACGACCGCGCAGTCCAAAAAGCTCGCAAGGAAGCTACAGAATCAAGTAATTCACAGATTTACCAAAAAGCTCAGGAAGTCTTTACTGTACCATCCCTGAAGCCATAGGCCCTCATACGCAATTTTCAGGTTAAGGTCATATTCTTGTCTCCCGTCATGCACACGCCCGGGAGCCA
>JAPKGY010000030.1 GCA_026647385.1 Phycisphaerae bacterium
CCCCTTGGAGGACTGGCAGCGGACTCATCCGACGCTCACCCATTGGAAAGGCTTCGCCTGGCTCGATATTCAGACCGGCATCCGGGCAGCCAGGGCGGTCTCAGCATTCAAGGCCATCCTTCATTCGGAGGCGGTTACCCCCGAGTTCCTCGCGATCTTCCTGGCCAGCCTGTACGACCATCAGCACAAAACCGAGACCCTTCCGCTCCGCGCCGCACACAACAAGGCCATTTTCGAGCTCCAGGGCTTCATGGCCGTGGCCTCGGCTTTCCCTGAATTCAAGGAGAGCCGGGCATGGATCGAGCTGGGCATCGAGCGGGCCCGCGAAAAGCTGCTGGGCCAGGTGACGGCCGACGGCGTCCAGCGGGAATGGTGCGGCAGTTATCACCGCGCGGTGGCGCGGGATACGGCTGTGATCATGACTCAGGCGGAATCAGCCGGCGTGCGCGTGCCCGACGATTACCGCCAGCGCGTGCGGGCCATGTACGACTATGTCTTCGCCATCGCGACGCCGGACCTGAGCTTCCCGATATTCGGCGACACCGCCCGGCCGGCGAATACAAGCGACGATCGCTCGAAGTGGTATTTGGCTCCCTTCCTGGTCCAGGGCACGGAAATCTTCGGCGACCCCAAGTACGCCGCCCTCGTCCGTTTGGACCGCGCGAAGCTCCCGCCTCCCGCCGGCACGGCGTTTCGTGATGCGGGTATCTGTGTGTTTCGCTCCGACTGGGGCCTCGACCAGATCTACTTTGCGTTGCACTGCCCGCCCCGCGGAATCTCCGGCCACGATCACCCGGACAACGGCACGTTCGAGTTGTGGGCCTATGGCCGATGGCTGATGACCGACAGCGGATTCTACACCTACGGACACGACCGAGCAGCCCGGGCCTGGCATCGACAGACCCGCGTCCATCAGACGCTGACCCTGGACCACAAGGATTCGCAAATCGACGGGCGGCTCGCCCTCTGGCACGTCGCTCCCGGACTGGAGACGGCCGTCGTGGAGAATGCCGCCTATGAAAACCTCCTGCACCGTCGGACGGTGTGGTTCGTGGACAAAAAGTTTTTCGTGATTCTCGATGAGGCGATCGGCCAGGCTCCCGGCGAATTGCGCCTGCACTGGACCCCCGCCCCCGGAACGGGTCGCACGAGCGACGACCGGGCCTCGTTCACCACGCAATACCCCGACAGCAACATCCTGATCCAAACCGCCGGCCCGAAACGTATGGAACTCGAAACGGAGGACGGCTGGTTCGGCTGGGATTACGGCAAACGCACTCCGCGCAAGGCGTTGAGCGTCAAACACCCCGATGCGGCGCCCGCGGCGTTCCTGACGGTCCTGGTCCCCTACCGCGGCTCGATCCCGCCGGAGGTCGAAGCGTCGCTGGCCGACGATTTCGCGGTCGGCGGTGACGAGGCCCGAGTGACGGTTCGCGCGTTCGGCAAACGGCGGCACATCGGTCGAAGCATTAAAACGCAGGCCGCCTGGGACAACTCCGAAGAGGCCGATTCATCGGCTGCGTCGACGCGCCCGGCGGCTGACCGCGCCGCAGCGAAGCTCGAACGTCTCACGACGCTGGGATCGGAGGACCGCGAGGACGAGTTCCCCGCCATCGGCTGCGACGCCGACGGGAACATCTGGACCTGCTGGGTCGCGTTTGACGGGAAGTCGGACGCGGTGCTCGCAGCGAGGCTCGGCGGCTCGGCCGCGTCATCACCGGTCGTACTCAGCGAAGCGTCCGGCGACCACTGGCGCCCAGCCATGTGCCGAGACGGCCAAGGGCGGCTCTGGGCGACCTGGTCCCGCGGCGATCAGGGCAAGTGGGACATATGGGGCAGGTTTCTGGCGGACGGCAGATGGTCGGATGCGATTCGCCTGACGCGGGGTGACGGCAACGATTTCGCTCAGAAACTGGCGGTGGATGCCACGGGCACGCTCTGGATGGCGTGGCAATCGGTGGTCGACGGCAACTACGAAGTCCTGCTCGCCCCGATCGCGCCCGCCGGCCCGGGCGATGTGCTCAACGTCTCGCGGCATCCCGCCAGCGACTGGGAGCCGGCCATCGCCGCCGCCAGGGATGGCCGACTCTACGTCGCATGGGACAGCTACCGCGGCGGGAGTTACGACGTCCTGCTCGCGGAACTGAAGGACGGGCGGCTCTCGGGTCCGATCGGCATCGCCACGTCGCCGGCATACGAAGCGCACGCGACGCTCGCCGTCGATCAACAGGATCGCCTCTGGGTTGCCTGGGATAACGGCGGCGATCACTGGGCGGAAGATAACCAGGAAGGCCGGAAACTGCACAGCCAGCGGTCGGTGGAGATGGCGTGCCTGGACCGCGGCCAATTAGCCGAACCCGCCGAACCGCTGACCGGCGTCCTCACCGGGCCGTTGGCCGAGTTTTGCGAGTTGCCGGAACTGAGCGTCGACGCCGGCGGGCGATTGTGGCTGCTCGTTCGGCATCTGACCGATCTGACGCCGAAACCCAAGGCGAGCGGGCGCCGATCCCAGGACAGAGGGATATGGAATCCATACGTCCTCTTCCACGACGGCCGCCGCTGGTCGCAGCCCATGCCCCTTCCCGACAGCAACGGACGGAACGACATGCGCGTATCCACCTGCCTGGACGCCGACGGTGGTGTGTGGGCCGCATGGGCGGACGACGGACGCCAGCCGACCCGCGCGGAAGAGCCCCGAAACCACAACGTACACGCCGCCCGGCTGGCCTCGCCGAGCGGCGATCGCACCGCGGCGCCGCAACTCGCGTCGGGCCGGGCCAGACCCGCCCTGCCGTTCGCCGACCGCCCCTGGACCGTGCCCGCCCGGCACAAACTCGCGGCGGCGGACCGCGAGTACCTCCTGCTGTTCGGAGACACCCATCGCCATACCGATCTGTCGCGCTGCGGCATGAATCGCGACGGATCGTTGATGGACACCTACCGGTACGCGATCGACGTGGCCAGACTCGATTTCCTGGCCATCTCCGACCACGACCAGGATATCCTCAAGCACCGTTACGACAGCGGGAAAAGCCCTCTGCAGCATTACGCCTGGTGGCGGTCGGAGAAGTATTGCGACATCTTCCACATCGAGCACAAGTTCGTGCCGCTGTACGCCTATGAACATGGCGGCTCATTCGCGCAGCGCGGCGGCCACAAGAACGTGCTCTACGCCGACCGAGGCCATCCCTGCTACGAAATCCATTCGCCGGAGCAACTTTTCAAGGCGCTCGAGGGCAAGAATGCCGTGGCCATTCCCCACCAGCTCGCCGACGGAGGTGCATCCACGGATTGGAAAAAGTGGAACGCCGAGTTCGAGCGGGTGGCGGAGGTCCTGCAGCACCGCGGCTCCTACGAGTTCAAAGGCGCCTCGCCGCGGGTCCAGGTCTCCCGCGACGGCCACTATTATCGCGACGCCCTGGCCATGGGCGTGCGCATCGGCGCCATCGCCAGTTCCGACCATACCATGCTGCGCGGCGCGTACGCGGGCGTCTACTGTACGCAGTTGACCCGCGCCGGTGTGATGGAGGGCCTCAGAAGCCGCAGAACCTTTGGTTCGACGACGCCGATGGCGATCGAACTGCGTCTCGGCGACCGGCTGCTCGGCGAGGAGGTGGAGATCAACGCGCCTCCCGGCTTCAGCGTGCTGGTCGCTTCGCCGAGGCCTCTCCGCAAAGTCCAGATCGTCAAGAACGGCAAGGAGGTCCAGACCGTGACGCAGGAAACCCCTCCGTGCCGCTTCGATTACGTCGACCACGACATCCAGCCCGGCCAGAAGGCCTGGTATTACGTCCGCTGCGAGCGGCAGGACGACGAACAAGGCTGGTCCTCGCCGATATGGGTCGACTGGAAGGCCAGCGGGGAGCACTGATTCCGCGGGAGGACTGGGCACCAATCGACTGTGCGCGATCGTGCGACACCAAAGCCCGTGGCTCTTTAGGCTAACAGTGTTTGGGCGGATACGAGTCCGTCACTTCAGTGGGTGCCAGGACGGTATGAGCGTGAGACGCGATCCATCACGAGTCGGGGCGAGTCATTCCGCCCCTTCGGAGCACACCTACCCGTATCCCTGGGTGCGCCTGCGCTCGGGGGCAGCCAGCCCGTTCATCTATCGGCGAATGATCGACGCGGTCGACCCGGCCGCCGCCGCCGGCGACGTGGTGGCGGTCTATGATCGGCACGGGAAACTCTTCGGCCACGGCTTCTACCACGACCGATCGCAGATCGCCCTGCGCATGCTGTCGTACGAGCCGGCTGCCGTCGACGAGCGTTTCTTCGCCGAGCGGATCGAGCAGGCCTGCGTATGGCGGCGACAGTTGATGGGGCAAGACTTGCACGTCTCCGATTCCGCGAGAGAACCACAACCCACCGGCAAGATGCCGCTGCCACGGGAGGACATGGGCAGCGTGCCCATGCCCCGGACGGACGCCTATCGCCTCGTTCACGCCGAGGGCGACGGGCTCAGCGGGCTCATCGCCGAGCGTTACGCGGAGTGGATCGCCATCGAGGTTTTCTCGCTCGGGATCTTCAAACGGATCGACACGATCAAGCGGCTGCTGTCCGAGGCAACAGGCCTGCGGCACTTCGTCGTCCGGGCCGACGAGCACGTCGAGCGGATCGAGGGCTTCCGCATCACACCCGCCTCGTCCGATCCCGCCCCCAGGACGATCACCATCCAGGAAAACGGCGTCCGGTTCCGCGTCGACCTGCAGGCCGGCCATAAGACCGGCTTCTTCTGCGATCAACGCGAAAACCGCCGCCGGCTGGCGTCGCTCTGCCGCGGACGCGACGTCCTCGATTGCTGCTGCTATACGGGCGCGTTTGGCATCTACGCCAAGGCGCTCGGCCTGGCGGATAGCGTCACCGCCGTCGACCTCGACGAGGAGGCCGTCGAGCTGGCCAAGGCCAACGCCAAACTCAACCAGGTCCGAGTCAACTTCGCCCACGCCGACGCCTTCGGCTACCTGCGACAGATGCAGACCAACGCCCGAACCTTCGACGTCGTGGTGCTCGATCCGCCGAAATTCGTGCCCACGCGCGACGATTACACCGAAGGATCACGCAAATACGCCGACCTCAACGCCCTGGGCCTGTCCGTTCTCAAACCCGGCGGCCTGCTGCTCACCTGCTCCTGCTCCGGACTCGTCGGGCGCGAGGATTTCCAGGCCATGGTCAAGTCCGCCGCCACCCGCGTCGCCAGACAACTCCAGATCGTCGACGTCACCGGCGCCGGACCGGACCACCCGGTGATGGCCAACTGCCCCGAAAGCGCGTACCTCAAAGCGGTATGGGCGCGGGCGATGTAGAG
This sequence comes from Phycisphaerae bacterium, assembly GCA_026647385.1. Lineage (GTDB taxonomy): Bacteria > Planctomycetota > Phycisphaerae > UBA1845 > PWPN01 > JAPKGY01. The sequence continues at coordinate 5,309 of JAPKGY010000030.1, forward strand.
ACGACACGACTATAATGCGGTGGAGCTCCAGGTTCGCCGCGGGATCGACAGCATGGACCTTTTTCGCCAGCAGCGACAACTTGCGTTCGACCGGGTTCAACCGCTGGCGGTGCGCATGCGTCCGCTGACCCTCGATGAGTTCCTCGGGCAGGAGCATTTCGTCGGGCCGGGCAAGCTGCTGCGGCGGCTGCTGACGGCCGATCGCCTGTCCAGCGCGATCTTCTACGGCCCGCCCGGGACCGGCAAGACGACGCTTGCTCACATCATCGCCCTGCACACCAAGGCCCATTGCGTCGAGCTCAACGCCGCCAGCGCCAGCGTCAAGGACGTCCGCGCGGTCATCGAGGACGCCAAGGATCGCCTCGCTGACTCCGGGCAGCGGACCGTCCTGTTCCTCGATGAAATCCACCGCTTCAACCGGGCCCAGCAGGACGTCCTGCTCAACGACGTCGAGAACGGGCTCGTCATCCTCGTCGGCGCAACCACGGAAAACCCGTTCTTCGCGGTGAATTCCCCGCTCGTCTCGCGGAGCCAGATCTTCCAGTTCGAGACGCTGACCGAGGACCACATCCGAACGCTGTTGCGCCGGGCGATCGCCGACCGCGAGCGAGGCCTTGGCCGCTACGACATCCGCATCACCGACCAGGCCCTCAACCATCTGGCCCGAACGAGCGACGGCGACGCCCGCCGAGCCCTGCTTGCGCTGGAGGTGGCTGTCCTTTCGCAGCTCGACAACACGGCCGGCAGCCAACCGATCAGAACCCCAAGCGGAGTCGCCACGGCGAAGCCGAAAGGCGAAGCCAGGAGCCCGGACCCAAGCCGCCCAAACGACCACACCCCGACCACCGCCCCGATCACGATCGATCTGAAGGTGGCCGAGGACTCGATCCAGCGCAAAGCCATCGTCTACGACCCGACCGGCGATGAGCACTACGACGCCGCCAGCGCGCTGATCAAGAGCATGCGCGGGTCGGACCCGGACGCCGCCATCTATTGGCTGGCCCGGATGCTGGAGGCCGGCGAGGACCCGCGGTTCATCGCCCGCCGGGTCGCGATCTGTGCGGCCGAGGACGTTGGAAACGCCGACCCACAGGCCCTGGTCGTCGCGAACGCCGCCGCTCAGGTCACCCTCCTGGTCGGCATGCCCGAATGTCAGTTGCCCCTGGCGCAGGCCGTCACCTATATCGCGACGGCCCCCAAGTCGAACGCCGCCGCCATCGCCATCTGGACCGCCTGCAAGGACGTCCGGGAGGGCCGTACCGTACCGGTCCCGAAGCACCTTCGAGACAGCCATTATCCCGGGTCCGCCAGGCTCGGCCACGGCCAGGGCTACCAGTACGCCCACAACCACGAGGGCGGCTTCGTCGATCAGGATTACTTGGGCGTCGAAAAGCGGTATTATGTCCCTACGGACCGGGGGCACGAGGCCCGGATCCGCGAATACCTGGACCGACTCCACCCGCGGCGCGAAGTGGAGGGTTCGGGAGTTGAAAAGCAGGAACCGACGTCCGAGGCGGATGGACCCTCGCGAGGCAGTCCGGACGGCTCGATCGACCGTCCCCCTGGAGATGCACCTCGATGAAAAAAGTGATACGCCAGCAGATCCGCGAAATGCTCGCCGGTCTCACGCCCGCCGAGATTCACCAGTGGTCCGCACAGGCCTGCGCCCGGATGGCCGAGACAAACGAATACCGCAAAGCCGAGGTCATCATGGTGTTCCTGTCGCTGCCCGTGGAGATCGATACCACCCCCCTCGTGCTCCGGGCGTGGCGCGACCGCAAACGCGTGCTGGCCCCCAAGGTGAGCTTCGAGCAGCGCCGCATGATGCCGATCGAGGTCCGGTCGCTCTCGGACGATGAAGTACAGGAATCCCCGCTGGGCATCCGCGAGCCGATCCAGGGCGTCCCCTTCCCGGTGGCCAACATCGACCTCGTCCTCGTCCCCGGCCTGGGCTTCGACGAGCACGGCAACCGCATCGGCCGGGGCCGCGGCTTCTACGACCGCTTCCTCGCCCACCGCGACTGGAAAGGCGTCGCCTGCGGCTTCGCCTTCGAAAAACAGGTCCTGCCCCAGGTCCCCATGGACGAACGCGACATGCAGATCGACATGCTCGTAACCGAAGCCGCCGTCAGACGCTTCGGGCCGTGAGAGTCCGCCCCTCAAGACATGCTCCAGCGAGGACTACGCAGGAACGGCCATGCACCCCGCCCTCCGCCCCGGCGTGAATCGTCGGGGGGATTCTGGTAGTATACCTGGCTCGGTCCGCGGGCCGGTTTGCCCCGCGAGAGGCCGGCCACTTGTACACAGACTGGCGGGATCGCCGTCAAGGAGCGAGAAATGACTGCCCCGTGGGTAACCTACAGGCCCGAACTGAAGGTATTGGACTGCACGATCCGCGACGGCGGGCTGATCAACGACCACATGTTCGAGGACGGGTTCGTCAAGGCCGTCTACGACACCTGCGTCGAGGCCGGCGTCGACTACATGGAGGTCGGCTACAAGGGCTCGCGCCGCCTGTTCGCGCCCGATAAGTTCGGGGCCTGGAAGTACTGCCGCGAGGACGATATCCGCCGCATCGTCGGCGAGAACAACACGAACCTCAAGCTCACGGCGATGGCCGACGCGGAGAAAACCGACTACCACGAGGATATTCTGCCGGCCGACCACAGCGTGCTCGACGTCATCCGCGTCGCCACCTACGTGCATCAGATCCCGACCGCCGTCGACATGATCAAGGATGCTCACGACAAGGGCTACGAAGTCACCGTGAACCTCATGGCCGTCTCCGTCGTCAAGGAGATCGAACTCGATCAGGCACTCGAGGTCCTGGCCGCCACGCCCGCCTCGACCATCGTCGTCGTCGACAGCTACGGCGCGCTCTACACCGAGCAAATCGAGCTGCTCGTCAAGAAATACAAATCCTTCACCAACGGCACGGGCAAGGAAGTCGGCATTCACGCCCACAACAACCAGCAGCTCGCCTTCGCCAACACGATCGAGGCGATTATCCACGGCGCCAACCGCGTCGACGCCACCATGGCCGGGCTGGGCCGCGGAGCCGGCAACTGCCCGATGGAATTGCTCCTCGGATTCCTCCGCAATCCCAAGTTCCACCTTCGCCCGATTTACCGGCTCCTGCAAGAGCAGATGCCCGCCTTGCAGAGCATGTACGAATGGGGGGCCCTCCCGCCCTATATCATCACCGGCCAATTGAACCAGCATCCCCGGGCGGCGATCTCGTTCCTGTCCGGCCCCAACAAGGACGCTTGCCTCGACTTCTACGAGAAGTGCATGCGGGAAGAGGCGTGATCGCTGGAACGGATTGCGTCGAGTTCCCAGGGACGCCCATTGCGGCGCTGCACAAACGCCCAAATCGGCACACACCGAAATCGAGGATTCGCTGCGGCGAACGCCGAAAGGACAGCCGCGTAACTCGCCAAGGGCAGCCTGGCGGAGCGGCGCTTTCGGGCGAAATGCGGAACGGCTCCGCGCCAAGAAGGCCGGCCCGCCTGAAAATGGCTGCCGGCGGTGTGAACATCGGCAATCGGCTCACGCTTTCCCGCGGGTGCCCCATCCCTGCCGGTACTCCGGGCGCGGTGGGGGCTCGACGATCCGCCCGCGGACGGAACTACTCAGGCAGAAACATTCGTCCCGCTTCCGATCCTCGTGCCCCCACCCTGGCTGCGCGAGGAGGAGCCACCCGACGACCGTAGCTCAAAAGGAACCTCTGGGGAATCCATGCGCGCAAAATCGCATCCACCCTTCGCCGTCAGGTCCTAACCCGTCGCTGCCGCTCCGGGCTCTGATGCGATGCATCCGCGCACGTCATGGTGGGGGCTTGATTCGGACGATCACCCCGCCGTCGTCACCCCGAAGGCGGCCAGGGCCTGCTCCTCGTTGTCCTTGAACTCGAAGAGCTTATCCAGGCTCGTGATCTTGAAAACCTGCAGAAGTTCCTTCTTCAGGCCGCACAGGATGATTTGCCCCTTGATCTCGCGGGCCTTCTTCTGCAGCCGGATCAGCACGCCCAGCGCGGAGGACGACAGGAACTTCACCTTGGTGAAATCGATAACGATCTTCTTACAGGCTCGCTCGTCGACGAGTTTGTTGAGCTCCTCCCCGAGTTCGTCGACCTGCTGAGTATCCAGAATCGAGCTGTCGTGCAGATTCACGACGGTAACGTCGCGCATCTGATGAGTCATAAGCCGAACCTGATTCGCCATTGCGCACCTCCGAGGTTGCCTCGACACCAGGCCTATCCTACCGGAAGCAGGCCAGTCTGGCGAGTCCGAATCGCCCGCGGCTACGGAACCCGTTCAATATCAGTGACTTCGCGCCAATCCAAGACCGGTCCGGCGTGCCCTCTGTTCCCACGGTTCCTTCGGCGAAGTCCGGACACCCATGGCCTGCGCCTCTTGTTCCCGCCCGCCGCGAACCCCGGTCCGAGGCGCACGGCGTCAACGGCGATTCCCACGTGTTCCTTTCTCGCGCCGGCCCGCTCCCGTGTTCCTGGTCGCGACGGGGGACGATTTCCGCTTTGAATTCACCGGGTGAACCTGCTCTCCATCCTGCCCCTCGATGACGATCCTCAACGCCTGGTCGACGTTGTCGACGTAGGTGATTTTCAGCTTCTGCCGCACCTCGAGGGGAATCTCGACGAGATCCTTGCGGTTGCCCGCCGGCAGCACGACCTGGCGGATGCCCGCCCGCTGAGCCGCGATGACCTTCTCCTTCACCCCGCCGATGGGGAGTACGCGTCCGGCCAGGGTGATCTCGCCGGTCATCGCCACGTCGCGGCGGCAGGGCCGTCCGCTGAAACGCGATACCATGGCGGTGATCATGGCCAGCCCCGCCGAGGGACCATCCTTCGGCACCGCACCGGCCGGTACGTGTACGTGCAGGTCCTGCTTGGCGAGCTGCTGAGCGTCAAGATGCCACTCCTTGGCTCGGCTTCGGACGATACTGTAGGCCGCCTGCGCCGATTCCTTCATCACGTCGCCGATCTGGCCGGTGAGCGTCAGGCGGGCCTGCCCGGGCATGCTCGTCGCTTCGACGAACAGGATCTCGCCGCCGACCGGCGTGAACGCCAGGCCGGTCGCCACGCCGGGCACACTCGTCCGCTGGGCAGCCTCGTGCTCGAATCGCGGCGGACCGAGGAACGCCTCCACGTTTCCCGCGTTGACCGCCACCCGTTTGCGCCGCCCGCGGGCGACCCGGGCAGCCACCGCCCGGCAGATCGCCCCGATCTCCCGCTCCAGGTTGCGGACACCCGCCTCACGCGTGTAACGCGTTGCCAGCAGTTCCAACGCGCCGTCGGAGAACGTGACCGCCTTCGCGTCAAGACCGTTTTCCGAAAGCTGACGAGGCACCAGATAACGCCGGGCGATGTGCAGCTTCTCCTCGGTCGTATACCCGGACAGCACGATCGTCTCCATCCGGTCGCGCAAGGGCGCCGGGATCGGATCGTTGTAGTTGGCCGTCGCGATGAACATGACCCGCGAAAGATCGAACGGCGCGTCGATGTAATTGTCCGTGAAATTGTGGTTCTGCTGCGGGTCGAGGATCTCGAGCAGGGCGCTCGCCGGATCACCGCGGAAGTCCTGCCCGATCTTGTCCACTTCGTCGAGCATGAACACCGGATTGTTCGACCCGCACTTGCGCAGCTCCTGGATGATCCTGCCGGGCATGGCTCCGATGTAAGTCCGCCGATGGCCTCGCAACTGGGCTTCGTCGTGCACTCCGCCGAGTGAGATCCGCACGAACTTGCGACCGAGTGCCCGGGCGATCGACTGGCCGAGGGATGTTTTTCCCACACCCGGCGGCCCCAGGAAGCACAGGATCGGCCCGCGACCCTCCGGCTTCAGCTTGCGGACAGCCAGGAACTCGATGATGCGCTTCTTCACCTTCTCCAGGCCGTAGTGGTCCTCGTTCAGGATCTGCTCAGCCAGCTTCAGATCGAGCCGGTCCTCCGTCCTTAGCGACCACGGCAGTTCGCACAACCAGGTCACATAGTCCAGGGCAACGGAGTATTCCGGCGACGCCTGCGGGATGCGCGCCAGCCGGACGAGCTCGCGTTCGGCCTCCTTCCGCGCCGGCTCCGGCATCTTCGCCTTCTCGATGGCGGCCTTGAGCCGCTCGATCTCCGCGGATCGGCCATCCGTTTCGCCGAGTTCCTTCTGGATCGCCTTAAGCTGCTCCTGCAGGTAATACTCGCGCTGCGACCGGTCGATCTGATCGCGAACCTGCGTCTGGATCTTGTTGGCCAGCTCAAGCAA
>JAPKGY010000300.1 GCA_026647385.1 Phycisphaerae bacterium
GGAGGTGTGAGAGAGCTTATAGGAGGATTCATGGCATTGCAGAGCTAAGAGATTGAGGGAAGATGCCTCATTATCTACAGGGTATGAAAAAAACGATGTCTTTTTGAGACACATATGCAGATCATGTTTCACCGAGAAACGCCGCGTGCCCATGGGCTCCATCGCGATCATCTACGAAGCCCGCCCGAACGTGACCTCCGATGCCGCAGCCTTGTGCATCAAAAGCGGCAATGCGTGCATCCTCCGCGGCGGCAAGGAATCCATTCACTCAAATCTCGCCATCGGCGAAGTGATCGCTGAGGCGGTCGTCTCCGCCGGCCTGCCCCGCCAGGCCGTCCAGATCGTCAATACGACCGACCGCGAGCTTGTGCCGTTGCTCCTCAGTCAGGAGGAAAACATCGACCTGGTGATCCCCCGCGGCGGCGAGTCCCTCATCCGCGCGGTCGTCGAGCAGTCGCGGATTCCGGTCATCAAGCATTACACCGGCAACTGCCACGTGTACGTCGACGCCGCCTGCCCGCTCGAACTCGCTGAAACCGTCGCGATCAACGCCAAATGCCAGCGGCCCGGCGTGTGTAACGCCGCCGAAACCCTCCTGTTCCACGAGAAGACGGCTGAGACCCTGCTGCCCGCGGTCTGCAGGAAACTGATCCAGGCGGGCGTCGAGGTCCGCGGATGTGAACGGACCTGCGACATCGTGTCAGCCGCCAAACCCGCGGCCGAACAGGACTGGTATACCGAGTATCTCGACTTAATCGTCGCGGTGAAGGTGGTCCGCAACGTTCACGACGCCATCGAGCACATCAACCGGTACGGCTCGCACCACACCGATGCGATCCTTTCCCACGATACCCAGGCGGTCGACGCTTTCGTGGCCGGTGTGGATTCCGGCAGCGTGATGGTCAATTGTTCGACCCGATTCAGCGACGGAGGGGAGTATGGCCTCGGCGCGGAGGTCGGTATCAGCACGGACAAACTCCACGCCCGCGGGCCCATGGGCGCCGCCGACCTGACGACCTACAAGTGGGTCGTGCAGGGGTGCGGGCATATCCGGACATGAGGCCGCCGGGCACTGTCCGCGTATCCGCCTGGGTGTGACCCCGGGATGACGTTTCTTTGAGCAGATAAGGTTGGCATTTATGGATATGGCAATGACGGCACCGGCAAAACCTCTGGGCTTCCTCGACAAGCTCCGCGTCCTTCTGGCAGCGGGGGTTGCGATCGTGCTGCTCAGTTACATGGGCTGGATGGTTGCCCGCCCGACGGACCCCGAGATGGCCGTCACGCTCACCCTGGGCGGACGCAGCCTGTTCGCCACCTGGCCCGCGCTGCTGATCCTGACCGTGGTGGCCGCCGCCGTCGGGTCCGCCGTTTCAGGTCCGCGCCTGCCCGAGGCCGGCCTCTTCGCCGCCGCGGTCGGATTGGCCGGCCTGTCCCTGCAGGGCGGGTCCGCGGAAACGCTCCTCATCTACTGCGGCGGCCCCGAAACCGCGGGACGACGTGCCCTCATGTTTTTCATGGCGGTCGATGCCCTCCTCTGGGCGGCGCTGCTCGCCATCGCCTGGGGCGCAAGCCTCCTGGTCTCCCGATGGCTCTGGGGGACGCCCCTCGTCCAGGTCCCGGCGCCTTCCGCGAAGAAAAATGCCTCCAGACCCGACTCGGTCATCGACATGATCGGCGGCGGCCCGCTCGCCCTGGCCATCACCACCATCTGCGCGCTCTTCTTCATCTGGATGACCGTTGCCCGCACCCCCGTCGCGGTCATCGTTCGCGGCCAGGTCATCGCGTCCGTCTTCTTCGGCCTGTATCTCGGCGCCATGCTGGCCCGGTACTTCACCGGGCTGGACCAGGTCCGTTACTATGTGATGGCCCCGCTGATCGTGGCTTTGATCGGCTTCGTGCTGGGCTACCTGCAAGCGAGCATGAGCTGGGCGGACGGCCCGCTGGCCAACTATGCGAAATTAGCCACCACGCCGCCGCACGCCCTGGCCCGGCCGCTCCCCGTCGAATACGTCGCCGTCGGGCTGGCCGGTGTGATCGCCGGGTTCTGGAGCGGGGAAAAGGTCGAACACGTGGCTGAACAGGAGCTGTCCTGATGGTGCGGCTCGCCCATGCCAGTGTGCAGAGCTGGGCATACATCCGCCGCCGGATGCTGCGCGAAACCGAGGCCTTCCTCGACGACGCCTTGCGGCATCCGGAGCAGCAGGTCGTCATCCCCGCCGTCCGCGACGGCGAGGCGGAGTTCACCCGCCTGTTCGCCTGTGCGTTCTGGGCCCAGGTGCTCGGATCATCGTGAAGCCGCCGCACCGCATGGCCGTCGATGGCACCATGCGACGAGCCACGCGCCGGTATCGAGGAGCAGCAATGGACGGCAAGATCACTGAAGCCGAGGTCCGACACGTCAGCTACCTCGCCCGTCTCAACCCCACGGACGAGGAGGTCCGCCTCTTCAGCGGACAACTCTCCGAAATCCTGGCGTACGTCGAGCAGCTCAACGAGGTGGACACGACCGACATCCAGCCCACCGCCCACGCGCTGCCGCTCCGCAACGTGTTTCGCGACGATCTGCCCGCCGCCGGCCTCGACACCGACCGCGCCCTGGCCAACGCGCCGCGCCGCGAAGGGCCGTTCTTCGCCGTCCCCAAGGTCCTCGATCAGGACAGCGGGGCTTGAAACGTATTCCTCTTTCCAGTGGAGTGACCGGGACGACCGATCATGAGCCTGCCGACACTGACCGAAATCCGTGACGCCATCCGCAGCCGCAAGATCTGCTCGCGCGAGTGGGTCGACCGGGCCTTGAACCGCATCCAGACCCTCGAACCGAAGCTGCACGCGCTGGTCAGCTACGACGGCGACCGGGCCATGGAGCAGGCTGAGATCATCGATGAGAAGATCGCTCGAGGTCAGCCCGTCGGCGAACTGGCCGGCACCCCCATCCTCATCAAGGACAACCTGTGTACCTCCTGGGGCCGGACCACCTGCTCGTCCAGGATCCTCGAGCAGTTCGCGGCGCCCTACGACGCCTGCGTCGTCGAAAAACTCGAATCCGCCGGCGCGGTGATCCTCGGCAAGACCAACCTCGACGAATTCGCCATGGGCTCCAGCACCGAGAACAGTGCCTTCGGTCCCACGCGCAACCCCTGGCATCTCGACCGATCCCCGGGCGGCAGCTCGGGCGGATCAGCCACCGTCGTCGCAGCCGACGTCGTCGCCGCCAGCCTCGGCTCGGATACCGGCGGCTCCATCCGCCAACCCGCATCCTTCTGCGGCGTCGTCGGTCTCAAGCCCACCTACGGCCGGGTGTCTCGCTACGGGCTCGTCGCCTATGGCAGCAGTCTCGATCAGATCGGCCCGTTCGCCCGAAACGTCCGCGATGCCGCTCTCCTGCTCGGCGTCATCGCCGGAAAAGACCCGCGCGACTCGACCAGCGTCGACCAGCCCGTGCCCGATTATGTCGCCGCCCTCGACGCACCGCTGAACGGCGTCAGGATCGGCCTCGCCGAGGAGTACTTCGGAGAAGGGCTCGATCCCGAGGTGCGCAAGATCGTCGAGCGGGCACTCGATGCCTATCGGTCGGCCGGCGCGGCCATCGTGCCCGTCCACCTGCAGCATATGAAATATGCCATCGCAGCCTACTACGTGATCGTCACGGCCGAAGCCTCCAGCAACCTCGCCCGCTACGACGGCGTCCACTACGGCTATCGCACGCCCAACCCCAAGGATTACGTCGACATGTACTGCACCAGCCGGCAGGAGGGCTTCGGGCCCGAGGTCCGCCGGCGGATCATGCTCGGCACCTATGTCCTGTCCAGCGGGTACTACGATGCCTACTACTTGAAGGCCGCCAAGGTCCGCACCCTGATCAAGCACGACTTCGAGAAGGCCTTCGAGCAGGTCGACGTCATCGCCTGCCCGACTTCGCCGACGCCGCCGATCCGCATCGGCGAGAGGATCAACGACCCGCTGGCCATGTACCTGCTCGACGTCTACACCGTGTCCGCCAACCTCGCGGGTATCCCCGGTCTGAGCCTGCCCTGCGGGTTCACCGAGGCCGGACTGCCGGTCGGCTTGCAACTCATGGGCCCGCACTTCGGCGAGGACCGCCTGCTGCGCATCGCACACGAATACCAGTCGCGGACCGACTGGCATACACGACGGCCCGCCATCGCCGAGGTTTGAGTTTCGATCCGATGTCCCATACGACCTGCCGCGCCCGTTGGATCGTCCCCGTCGACTCGCCGCCGATCGAGAACGGATCGATCGTCTTCGATCGCGACCGAATCGTCTCCGTCCGGCGGGCCGGACCGGCGGAAAAAGCCGACGTCGATTTCGGCGATGCCGCCGTCGTGCCGGGATTCGTCAACGCCCATACCCATCTCGAACTCACCCGCCTGCACGGGCGCATCCCCTACCGCGGCTCGTTCCTCGGTTGGATCGCCGACCTCGTGGCGGGGTCCCGCCCGGTTCCGCCCGATTTCGATCGAATGGCCGCTATCCGCGACGGTTTGCGCCACTCGCTGGCCGCCGGCGTCACCAGCGTCGGCGACGTCGGCCTCGGCGTCCATGCGCTGACGGCCTGGCGGGAAGCAACCCCGCGAATCGTCGGATGGCTCGAGGTTCTGGGAATGGGACCGCGTCGACTCTCCCCCCACGAGCAGGCCCTCGACCGGCTCGTCGCCGCCTGCGAATCGTGCCCACCCACCGATCGACTGACCGTGGGTCTGTCGCCGCACGCGCCGTACAGCGCGGATACCGACGTGTATGAGCGCGCGCTCGAATACGCCCAGGCTTCGCGTCGGCCCATCTGCACGCACCTGGCGGAGACGCGCGAGGAAACGCAATTCCTGGCCGACGGCACCGGCCCGTTTCGCGGGCTCCTCGAACTCTGGGGACTTTGGGACGGCTCGTTTACCCCACCCCGATGCTCGCCGGTCACCTACGCCCACCGCCTCGGCCTGCTCGACGCCGGTGCACTGCTCGTCCACGTCAACTACGCCTCCAACGATGACCTCGATCTGCTGGCCCGCTCCCGCGCGCACGTCGCATATTGCCCCCGATCCCACCGATTCTTCGACCATCCCCCGCATCGGTGGTTGGACATGCTCGCCCGCGGCGTGAACGTGTGTGTCGGAACCGATTCACTGGCCAGCAACGACTCGCTTTCCGTACTCGACGAACTTCGCTTCCTCCACCGCCGGTACCCGGAAGCGGAAAGACAGCAGGTTCTGGAACTGGCGCTGAAAGCAATGATGGAGTCGCAGGCATG
>JAPKGY010000301.1 GCA_026647385.1 Phycisphaerae bacterium
ACGAATCCCTCTCCACATACAGCGAGCGCGTCTATTACGAAAACACCTCGCCCGACCTCGTCTCATGGTGGCAATCCTACCGCGTGGACTATTACAAACCACGGCGGCCAGAGTGAGGTGATCGATCGCGACGGCTACGTCGATGTCGACGCTGTTGTTGTACCCGCCCATGTTGGGATAGGCCTTGGCGGGGAACCCGCAGGCGACGACGATGTAGGGTGCGACGGCGATCCACTGTTGACCGCCGGCCGCCAGCGCGATCTGCCTCCGCGTGGCCTCGTTCTGGACCCAGATGAAGTGCCACGGCTGATTGTTGCACGCCGAGGGCGCGAATCGCAAGGCTTTCATCAGGCGTGAGATTGAAATCGGCGGGATGGGCGCGCTCTTGTAGGCGCGCACGCTGCGTCGGTTCTTGATGGCTTCCATGATCTCCATGTTGCTTCTCCCGTATCATTCCAACGGCCGAACGACGGACTGCGGCCGAAGGTAATCAAAGTAGGTGTCCGGCCCGAGCACGCCCCCGCCCAGGCCCGACAGATTGCACCCCGCGTAAGGCACGCCGTGCGGGAAGAGATTGTGCGCGTTGATCCAACTGTTGCCGGCCACCAGGGCCTCGGCGACGCGGTTGGCCCGGGCGAGGTCGCGCGACCAGACGGAGTTGGCCAGTCCGTACGGCGAGCGGTTGACCAGGTCGACCGCCTCGGATTCGTCGCGGAACTTCAGCAGGAAGGCGACCGGCCCGAAGATCTCCTCACGGCAGGCGGTGTAATCCGGGGAGCCGGCGAGCAGGGCGGGCTTGACGTAGTAACCCTCCGGATGGCCGGCGACTTCGGCTGGTCCGCCGGGCAGGAGTGGTTCACCGCCCTCAGCCTCGTTGCGCTGCAGGTATCCGAGGATGCGCTGGCGCTGTTTTTCGCTGACGGCCGGCCCCATCTGGGTGGCCGCGTCCAGCCCATGCCCGATGCGCACCTCCTCCATAAACTTTGTCGCCAGCGGTACGAATTGGTCCCAGATCTTCTCGTGCAGGACCCAGCGCGTCGCGGTGCAGCAGACCTGGCCGGTATTGAAGGTAACAGCGTTCACGAGGTCGCGCGCGACCGATTCGACGTCGACGTCATCGAACACGACCGCCGCCCCCTTGCCGCCAAGTTCGAGCTTGACCGGGACGAGGTTCCGGCCGCAGGCGGCGGCGATGAGTCGGCCGACCTCGGGCGAGCCGGTGAACCCCATCCGCCGGATGCCCGGATGGTCGGACAAGGCCTTGCCGGCCTTCTCGCCGTAGCCGGGGACGACGTTGACCACGCCCGGCGGGATGCCGGCCTCGGAAACCAGTTTGCAGAAGTACAAGGTGCTAAGCGGGGTATCCTCGGCCGGCTTGATGATGACGGTGTTGCCGGCCGCCAGCGCGGGGGCGATGTTCCAGCCGACCAGCAGCATCGGGAAATTCCACGGCAGGATGAACGCGACCGGCCCGTAGGGGAACCGCACCTGGCGGGCCTCGAAGCCGGTGACCGCAATGGGCTCGCGCAGGCGGGTGTGGACGGCCAGGTCGGCGTACCACCGCAGGGTCTGGGCGACGTTCGGAATGTCGCCGTCGCGGGCGGCTTCGTAGGGCTTGCCGACGTCCAGGGATTCAAGCTGCGCGAGGATGCTGCGGTGCTTGTCGACGAGATCGGCCAGGCGGTGGAGGAGCACGGCTCGATCGTTAGTCGGCATTCGCGGCCAACCGCTTTTGCGGAATGCCTCGGTGGCGGCTTTCACGGCTGCGTCGACGTCGGCCTCCTGGGCCTCGGCCACGGTGGCCAGGACCGATCCATCACCGGGATCGAATGACTGAAACGTACCCTTGTCCGCCGCCTCCACCCATTTGCCCCCGATGAACATCGGGATCGGCTTTGGGGCGAGGAAATCCTTCACCTCGGGCGCCAGCTCGATCGACTTGGGCATGATCGTACCTCCACGAGCGGAATCCGTTTCCAGAAGATGATAGGCCTTCCGGGCGCCGGCCGCACCCAAGCTACCGGGCCTCCGGAGCGACGGCAAGAATCGGGGGGCCCGCTGAGGCCTTCGGATTCCGGGAGCGGAACGCGCGTTCCGCAAGAACACGCCCCGTGAGTTCGTCGCTGTCCCAGTTTCGCTGTGGCGGATACGCGTGTGTGGCACCTCGCGGTCCGTGAGGCTGCGGGTGGCAGTTTCACCGGGGCCATCCGAGACCCAAGGCGGAGTCTTCGGAGATGCGCCCTGGTCGTCGCAACGATCAGGGCGGACGGTAGCGCGCGGTCGGGTCGCAAAAGGACCGCATCATCCTGAGGTCGGCACGCGGATGCGGCCCGCGGTTGCGGGCCTGACCCGTCGCTTCCGCTTCGGGCTTTGGGACCCGTCGCTTCCGCTCCGGGCTCTGGGACCCTTCGCTTCCGCTTCGGGCTCTGGGACCCGTCGCTTCCGCTTCGGGCTGTGGGACCCGTCGCTTCCGCTTCGGGCTCTGGGACCCGTCGCTTCCGCTCCGGGCTCTGATATGGGCTCGGCCACAGTGTCCCGGGCTCTCCGTGAGGCCATGACACTCTCGGCGGTGGCGAATTCCCGCGGATCACTATAGGATGCGAGGCCGATGGAGCGTGGATTCGCGGGGCGCCGGCCCGAGCAGGCCGGATGTGACACTGTTCATTTTCGTGGAGGAAGGTCCGATGCAAATGCGGGACGTTCGTGTCTGTTTGCGGCGCGCGACCTGGGGGTGGCTGGCCATGCTGGGGATCGTGTGGGGGCCTGCTACCCTGCGGGCGGCAACCTTGCCCGGTGGGCCGACGATCTGCGACATCGGGGATCAGCGGCAGGTCTTCATCGACGGTCGGTTCCTGGACGTCTCGGACGGCGTGGAACTGGTCATGCACGAGCCGCGCAAGACTGGCGAGCGGACGCTGGTGCCCGATCAGCCGTGGGAGAATCACGGGATCGGCACCAACTGCACCGTGCTCAAGGACGGGGATACGTATCACCTGTGGTATCCCGCGAACCATGGTTACTGTTACGCCCGCTCGAAGGACGGCATCCACTGGGAGAAGCCGCATCTCGGTCTGGCCGAGTACAAAGGCAGCCGGGACAACAACATGGTCCTCGGTGGGGGAGCCGGGGGCATCGACAAGATCAGCACCGAAGGCATGATTTTCATCGATCCGACGGCTCCCCCGGATGAACGGTTCCGGTGTGCGACACGGATCTCCGACGAATTGAAGGATACGTTCGTGTGGTCCTCGCCGGACGGCATTCACTGGCGGAAGACTCACGACGGAGTATTGACCTTCAATCAGCCGGAAGGGCGGCAGTACCTCGATTCGCAGAATGTGATCTTCTGGGACGACCGGATCAACAAGTACGTCGCTTACATGCGTTACAACTGGTTCATGAAGGGTTTCCGCGGCCGAAGCATCGCGCGGAGCGAGTCCGATCGCCTCGGGGGCTTTCTGGAAGTTCAGGATGCCCCGGTCGTGCTCGGGCCGGACGGCCTGGACGCCAAGCTGGGGACCATGCCGGCCGTCGATTTTTATTCGAGTGCTTGCATCAAGTATCCCTGGGCTCAGGACGCGTATTACATGTTCCCGGCCGCCTACTTCCACTATATGGACCGCGAGCTGGCGGAGTTCCCGGATGAGTGCCCGATCAACGCCGGGCCGTTGCACACCCAGTTTGCCGCGAGTCGCGACGGTATCAAATGGGAACGGTTCGGACGAAGGCCTTTCGTCCGGCTCGGCATGGAGGGTGACTTTGACAGCAAGTCGGCCCGTGTGTTCCGCGGAATGGTCCCCTCGGTCGACGGGCGGGAGATGTACGTGTACTACGTGGGCAGCGACTTCCTCCACGGCTGGAGCGAGCGACGGTGGGACGAGAGGAAGGACGAGGAGGACGAACAGAACAAGAAACTCGACCCGGCCGAGGAGGCGGAACGGAAGAAGAACGCGGAGCGGCGGGAGTTGAACACGCGGTTGCTCACGGCGGCCGGCCTGGCGCCGACAGAGCGGACGTCGCTTATCAGTCGTCTCGTGCTCCGCCGCGACGGTTTCATTTCTGCCCGGGCGGACTACGCGGGTGGCGAGTTTATGACGCCTCCGCTGAGGTTCAGCGGCAGGGAACTGGTCTTGAATGTCGACACCTCCGCGACGGGGCTGGTGCGGTGCGAGCTGCTGACTTCGAACAACGAACCGATCGAAGGGTATGCCCTGGCGGACTGTGACGTCATCCACACCGCCAACGACATCAATCGGGTCGTGCGGTGGAAGGGCAGGAGCGACGTCTCCGCGCTGGCGGGGAAACCCGTCCGGTTGCGGGTCGTATACCGCGATGCGGATTTATACGCGTTCCAGTTCCGGAAATGAAGCCGTCGCTAACGGCGGAGCGACGATTGATTCTCGCAGGATGTTCTCCTCTGCGGAAACACCGTAAGAACCGTGGCCACAGCCATTGCGTTTACACCCGCGCGGTGGGCCCGTCAAGTGCCGCGCGCGGCTTCCCGGTAGCCGGGTGGCGGGAACGGACGGGTCCCGTGTATGCTGTGCGTCGATGTTGAATCATCCCCCACATTTCAGCATCGCGATCGTCCTCGGTGTGTGCCTGGCGGCTGGGCGGCCCGTGCCGGCGGCACCGCCGCTGACCGCGGATCAGCTCCTTCTGGTGTACAACCAGCGCGATCCGGAGAGCGTGGAGCTGGCGGAGTACTACGCCAAGGCGCGTCGCGTCCCGGCAGACCGCCTCTGCCCGCTCGAGATCCAATCCACCGCCGATGAGATCAGCCGGGCGGAGTATGAACGGCTGATTCGCGATCCCATCCGCGACTTCCTGACCCGGCGGGGCCTCCGCGACAAAGTCCGGTGTCTGGTGACGTTTTATGGCGTGCCGATTCGCGTCGGTTCGCAGGCGGTTTGGCCCGATGCGGCGCAGCTTCGCGCCAAGTGGCAGGCGGAGTTTGCGGAAGGGCTGCGGGCGTTCGAGGACCTCGTGCGCGAGCTGCAGACGATGGCCGCCCCGAGTATTCCCTCCTCGATGCCCGCGACCCGTCCCGCCGAGGACGACCTGCGGCGGTTTTACCGTGGATACAACGCGGCCAAACAGGATGCCTTCGAGCGGATTCAGCGCCTCAGGCAGCAGAAGACCGGCGAGGAGCAGGGCCGACGCATGCTGGCGATCTTCGAGGAGGTGGAGGGGGCCGGCAGGCTTTTGTCGCTCCTGTCGCCCAATCCCGGCGCAGATCGGGCGACCGC
>JAPKGY010000302.1 GCA_026647385.1 Phycisphaerae bacterium
GGGGCGCTGCTCCTGGGTCTGGCGCTGCTCGATCCGGATTTCATCGCGTCTGAGTCGATCATCGTTTCAGTCATGATCGGCAGTTATGCGATTTCGTTGACGGCGGTGAGCCTCGTCGGCAAGGGCGACGATTGGGGGCCGGAAGGCTATAGACTCGCCGTCACGCCCGACGACGTCGTCATCGAATCCGCCACGCCGACCGGTCTGTTCTGGGGAACGCAAAGCCTGCTCCAGATCGCCGCCATTGCGTCGGCGAAGAAGCCGGCCGACGCGGGAGCGAGGACGTTGCGTCTGCCGGTCGTGCGAATGGTCGATCGACCGCGATTCCCCTGGCGGGGGTTCATGCTGGATTGCAGCCGAACGTTCCTGCCGGTCGATTATCTCGAAAGCTTCATCGACGCGATGTCGTTTTACAAGATGAATGTTCTGCACCTGCACCTGACCGACGACCAGGGCTGGCGGGTGGAGATCCGCTCGCATCCTGAGCTGACCGGGATCGGATCCAGGTTCCATCCGAGTTTCCAGGGCGAGGTCGGCGGCTACTACACGCAGCAGGAGATCAAGGATCTCGTGCGGTACGCGGCTGTCCGGCGGGTGACGATCGTCCCCGAGATCGATATGCCCGGACACACGCTGGCCCTGCTGGCGTCCATTCCCGAATTGTCCTGCCGGGGCGGCGAGGATCGGTACGTCGTCGCGCCGTACCTGTTTATGTCCGACGGCGATCCGACCAAGGAGCCCAAGACGCCGCACGGCGTGTTGTGCCCGGGCAACGAAAAGACGTTCGAGGTGATCGAGGCCATCCTCGGGGAGGTCATCGAGCTGTTCCCGAGCGAGTACATCCACCTGGGCGGCGACGAGTGTCCGAAGAGTTTCTGGAAGGCGTGCCCGAAGTGCCAGGCCCGCATCAAGGCCGAAGGGCTCAAGGATGAGGAGGAGCTGCAAAGCTACTTCGTCAAGCGTGTCGCGAAGCGGGTCCAGGACCGCGGCCGAAAAGTCATCGGCTGGGACGAGGTCCTGGAGGGCGGGCTCGCTCCGGGAGTGATGATGATGTCGTGGCGCGGCCTGGAAGCCGGGATCACGGCCGCCCGGATGGGGCATTCCGTTGTCATGGCCCCCAAGAGTCATCTCTACTTCGACTACTGTTACAACAGAACGCCGACTTCGCTGGTGTACGCGTTCGATCCGATTCCGCCGGATCTGTCGCCCGATGAACAGAAGCTCGTGCAAGGTCTGCAAGCCTGCATGTGGACCCACCTCGCCCGGACGACGACCGGGATCAACATGCAGATCTTTCCGCGAATCCTCGGTGTGGCGGAGGCCGGCTGGACGCCGCGCGATCGACGCGGGTGGGACGATTTTTCGAGGCGGCTGACCTTGCACGAATCGATCCTCGAATTGCGGGGCGTGCCTTGCTTCCTACGAAACGACGGGCCGGAGCTGCCGAATCTGACCGCCGGCCAGGACGGCAGGCTGTGGCTGGTCAATGGCGACGGAGAGATTCACCTGCGCAAGGACGATGGATGGGAACGGTTTGGCGGAAAGGCCCGGCAAGTCACCAGCAGTCCGGATGGCACGGTCTGGGCGTTGGATACGCAGCCGACGAAGCGGGGGTACGCCCTGATGCGGTGGTCGGACCGGGAGTGGAAGGCGGTCGGCGAGGACGTGGCGGGTGTTCAGATCTCAGCTGGTCCCGACGGCGCCATCTGGACGGCCACCGAAGCTTACGCGGTCTGGAAATACGCCGATGGCCAATGGACGAACGTGCAGGGCCTGGCCAGTGAAGTCAGCGTTGGGTCGGACAACACCGCGTGGATCCTGACCAGCGACGCCGTTCCAGGGGGTTTTGAGCTTTACTACACGCGGACATCCCGGTTTCGCCGGGCCTTACCTCCGACGGCGGGTGTCCGGATCGCAGCCGGGCCGGCGGGCCAACTCTGGATGATCCGCGACGACGGAACGCTTCGTCAATGGGACGACGGCCAATGGCACGATCGGCCGGGCATGGTGTCGCAGCTTGCGGTTGCGCCGGACGGGACGGTTTGGGGCTTGGCCCCCGAAGCGAAGACCAGGGCAATGCAAGTGGTCAAGTGGAGCGGTAAAAACTGGGAGACGGTTGGCAACGTGCCTTGATCGGGGAAGCCCTGGTGTATAATGACCCTCGTCGCCGAGTCGTGCAGGGCCACCTGTAACGAGTAGAAGAAGGGGGTTCAGATGACACGCGCGCGCCTGCCGGTTGCATTTTCCATGTGCATGGCCTGGGTGAGCGCCGCTCAGGCAGCCGACCCTCAACCCATCTCACCCGATGAGGCACAGCAGTGGATTCGGTATACGGTCCCTCTGCCCAAGCAGATTCAGATCACGCACAAGGTGGTCGTTCCGCATGACCAAGTGGACATCGTCTACCCGGTTGGCTCGCCGTTGTCGATCCAGCAGGCCGCCGGCGAGCTGCGCGAGGCCCTTTCGGGCTCGTCCACTCCGATCCCGGTGCCGGATCCGGAGTGGCGTATCAACCTCCAGGTCGGCGGGCCGGAGGCGGATTCCCTGCAGGCCTATCCCAACTCCGACCAGGCCGGTCTGATCCTGTCCGATACGGTGCAAAGGAGCCTGAAGCTGATCGCCCGGACGCCGCGGGGCGTCTACTACGCCGCCAAGACCGCCGGGCAGCTCCTCAAGGGCTGGAAGCAGGGGCCGCAGGTCGCCGTGCCGGTCCTGACTGCGACGGACTGGCCGGACATGGCCGATCGCGGCGTGTGGGGTCTCGACGCCTCGTATCACCTGCGCTGGCTGTCGGATCGTAAGCTAAACTATATGGAGCAAATTGCTTCTACGTCCGTGAACTCGAGCGGTCAGGCGATCGTGTCCATGGCGGATTACAAGCGGATCATGCTTGATGACGGGCCCAGATACGGTTTCAATCCGGTGCCGGCGGTCCCGCACCTGGATACCATGGCGAGCAAAGGGGTTTTCGTCGCCTACCCGGACCTGAAGGCGCAGGGAGCCGGTGCGGACCCGGAGGCCGCCTGCTATTCGAGGCCCAAGATCTTCGAGATCCTGGGCGACTGGATCGAGGGATGCGCGGCCATGAACAACGTGACCGAGGTCGATGCATGGACGAGCGAGAACCTCGGATCCTACACCGGGTGCCAGTGTACGGATTACGGGTGCGCCTACGGCAACCGTGATCTGCTGGAGGTTCAGGCGATCCTGAACGGCTGGGAGCAGTCCAAGCAGCATTATCCCAATCTGGGCTTGCGGATTCTGGTCAGTGAAGAAACCGCCGCCAGCAATCCGCAAATCCTGGCCATGCTGCCTGCGGGGGTGAAGTTCATGTATTACCACAGCCTGCTCACGTACACCTCCCGCGAAACGCCCATGATCCCCTCGTATCTGGAGACGGCGGCGGCCGGGCAGTACGTTGGTGTTGTTCCGAGCATGTCGGCGGCCACGATCGCGGACATATACGAGCCGTTCACCGGCGCCCAGTTCATCCGGTACCGGATGAACGAGTATGCGGGGAAGGGCCTGGCCGGTGTGCTGGGGTATCCCAAGCCGCGGATCTTCTATTATGAGTTGAACGTGGAGGCGGCGGGCGAATGGTCGTGGAACAGGGCCGGTCGATCCGCCCATGAGTTTGCCGTCTCATACGCCGTCCGGCGGGGGCTGGCCGATCCGGAGCTATTTGCCCAGTGGTCCGATGCCCTCGGCCCGGTGGCCTGGGACGTCTACGGTTCTGCCTGGCCCGTGGATGAGACCCGGAAGTCCCAGGCAAAGGTGGCCGACCAGCTCAAGAACGGGACGCTTCCGGAACTGGGGTTTGTTCTCTGGGACGCTTACCCGAAGCCCTGGGGCGACATCAAGACCGAGCAGCAACTGAACGATGACGTGACTGCCGCCGCGCAGGCGGTGACCCTCGCGAACCAGATGAATATCGCCGAATACAAGCAGGAAAGCCTCGTGATCCAGGGCTATATCAATTCGTTGAAGGCCCTGTACGAACTGAAGCAGCGCGTGCGGCCGGGAGGAGCGATCGCGCCCGGGGACCACGCGGAGGCCAACCAGTATTTCGACCTGTATGTGAACAGCCTGACGCAGGCCCGCACGGCATTGCCGGCCTGGGAGAATACGCTCCCCAATCATGGCTCGCTGACGGGAGCGACCGTCACGCTCCTGAATACGATGATCGCGCAGATGCGGTCGGCCATTGACCTGTGTCCGGCCGATGCCAACAAGCTCGTGCCCGGGGCATGCGGCTGCGGTCGGCCCGATCCGCCGGACTACGACCCGGGGGACGTCGGTGTCGACTCGGACGGCGATGGTGTCAACGATGCCTGCGACAACTGCCCGCTGATCGTCAACCCCAGCCAGGAGGACCTGGACGGTGATTGGGAAGGCGATGCGTGCGAGGGAGATACCGACGGCGACGGCGTGCCGAACGAGACCGACAACTGTCCGGTCGCCCGCAACCCCGATCAGACGGACTCCGACCATGACGGCGTCGGTGATGCATGTGATGCATGTCCAGGCACGATCCCGGGGCTCGTGGTTGATGGCTCGGGCTGTCCGTTGTCCACGGTGGCGGGCGACTTCGATCGCGACGGCGACGTGGACCTGGCGGATTTCGGGCACATGCAGGTCTGCCTTCTGGGGCCGTATGTTGCCCAGACGAATCCGCAATGCCAGAACGCCAGATTGAACGCGGATGCATTCGTGGATGCCGGCGATCTGAGCCTCTTTCTGGGATGCCTTTCCGGCCCCGGTGTTCTCGCCGACTCCGGTTGCATGGGGCCTTAGGCAAGGGGGGCGCATCCGCAGAAGAGTGGCGTGGATCGGCGGGCCTGGGTGGCATGAGCAAGCGCGGTGCCGGTACTCCGGGACGGAGCCCGGATGGCCATCGTTGTCCTCGCGAGGGGTTTTGGCGCCGGCGATCATTGCGTCGCCGCAGCCAAGGGCGTTATCCTTTAGATTGAACCGAAAGCGGTCTTCGTCGACACGACCTGCGAGACCGAGCCGTGCAGCCTTGCGTTTCGATTGGCGCCGCGCGAGTGCGCACGGTGATCCAGCGATGCCGTTCGGGCTGCTGAGTTGATGACAGCGAGCGAAAGAACTGAGGTGAGACCATGAGTTGCGCACGAATCCGCGGAAGCCATCCCCAGTGGAGTTCTGGGACCCAACGCGCCGGAACCCTTTCAGAAAGACAGCCTCAAGCAGACCGTCGTCTGGGACGGCAAGGACGACACGGGCCGC
>JAPKGY010000303.1 GCA_026647385.1 Phycisphaerae bacterium
GCTCGCCATCCGCGGGCAAAATGGGGACAGGCACCGCCTCAGAACGATACCCACGGAGGCAGGGATTGCCTGAAAACGTAGAACTTCCCGTCGCCGGAGGTGCCGCGTGGGCGGAGCCAGTCCCCATGTTGCCCGCCAACGCTTGCGCCGCGTGAGCGGCCGGCGAGTTACACCCGAATGATTCGGCGGTGCCGCGTGCGGCACCAGTCCCGGGCACCGCATCCGCGTGGATCATCCCACTGTGTGCCTCTGTGCCGGGGTTTGCCCGCTGTGGCGGGTCCCTCTGTTCCCGCCGTGCCCTGATGTCTGGAGTTCGCCGCGCGCGGCGGGTCCATGTCCGAAGGGGTCGTAAACCTTGCGATGTTCTCTGGATCGATCGTCGATCAGGGCGGGTTGCCGAATTCGAGCACCCAGTAGACGCCGTGCTGACCGCCGGTGCGTACCCCGATGCCGGCCTCGCGCCACTGGGCCGCCAGGATGTTCTGTCGGTGAAGGGGCGAGTTCATCCACTCCGCCATCACCTGGTCGGGCGAGGTCTGCCCGCCCGCGAGGTTCTCGCCGACCGCCAGGTAGAGGTACCCGGCGCTCAAGGCTCGCTGGCCCGGCTCCTCGCCGGTATAGGGGTTGGTATGGCTGAAGAAGTGGCCGTCGATCATGTCACAGCAGTAGCTGGTGGCCATCTCGTTGAGCTGCGGGTTGAGGGTCACGGCTGCCAGCCCCCGACCGGTCCGCTCCCGGTTGATCAGATCGAGCAGCGTAGCCCGCAGACTCTCTTCGTTGGCCGGTGTGTGGCAGCCCTCGGTACCGCCCTGGATGCCCTCGACGATCATGCTCGCGACGGGGTTGTCCGTGCCCGCGTCGTACATGCCCGGGCAGCCAACCAGCAACGGCAGCCCGGCGAGCAGCCCTGCCTGAATGACCAGATTGGCGAGGAACCACGATTTCAAGGGCTTGGCCTCCGGACACACCCTCCCGCCCAACCTTGCGCTTGGCCTACTGACTATAACGCCATTATACATCGGTTGTCTATCACTATTACTGGAAGATACTGCAACCGAAGGGGTTATTGCACTCCCTCGGCCAACGGACAGATGGTGGACAGCCGGAATCCGTGACGCATAAACCTTGGTCGATACGGAACTTGCCCCAGTTGGGCTACCGGTCGCCGCAGTCGGTCGGCCCGGCGGCAAGGGAGAAACGGTTCGGCCCCCCGGAGGCGCCGGAGGTTGGAAAACGCACGGGTCGGGTCCCGGTGGGCGGTGCGAGACGGTCAAGGCCGACACCGTCAGGGCCGACAGGGGGTCTGGTCCACCATCTCGGCGTACTCCGTCAGCCATTGCGGGGCCGGCTCAAACATCTCGATCAGGGTGTCCATGCACGGGGTCGCGAACCGGAAATGCAGTCTCAGCGGGGTCAGTTCCTCGGCCGCGGCGGCGGACTTGTCGTGGCCAAGGATCGCCATGCGGTACAAGGCCGACACCGCACCCGCTCGGTCCGCCCCGGCCTGGCAGTGAATCAGCATGGGGTAATCCGCCGTCTGAAGCGTATCGAGGATTCCGGCGAGCAGGTCGGCCGGCGGCAGCGACGAAGCGCTCATCGGATAACTGACGAGGGTCACGGCCATTTCGTCGCAGACAGCCTTCTCTGCGTCATACCAGTCCCTGCCGGGATGCTCGCCCCGAAGATTGAGCACCGTCCGCAGACCGAGTTGACTGATGGCGGCTTTCAAGCCGGCGGCGTCCGGTTGCGCGGAGCGGTATGCCCGGCCGGGATCGACCGTATGAAAGTTGAACAGCGGCACGTTCTCTTCGGGCACGGGCCAGTCCATGCACGACAGGCCGAGGCAAAGTGCCGCACACGGCACGAGCAGCAGGTGTACCGGTGAAGGTTTTATCGTGAACAATGGAAGGGGTTTGGATCGTCTCATAGGGCCGCGCACCCCTGGCCGATTCGACGGACCGCACGTCCGTGTGCCTGCCGCCGACCGGCCGCTGGGTTTCATTATAACACCCTCCCGGGGTGCTGCCCAGGTGGAGCAGGCCTCATGACCCCATGTTCGCCACGGCGAATCCCGCCCCTGGCAGATCTCAAGAAGACGCGGAGAAAAGGAGACGCGGGGACACGGAGACATGGAGACGCGGGGAGGCGGGTCGGCTCCGTTGCGATCGACGGCTCTTGGGTCTGCTCCACGCAGGGGGCAGCCGTGCCGCGGAGTGCTTACGGGCGGGCGACGCTTGTACCGAAAGGCCGCGCTTGTCGCGGGGTTTGGACTCTGTAGGATGTTCCCGGTGGACACGGTGGCTGTGGTGAGCCTTCCGGTCGGGGAAATCTTCCCCGCGGGGCTTTGGGTACTGGAAGTCTGTGATAAGGGGAACGCGTCCGCTGGTGCGTGAGGCGCGGCCCCGCGTGAAGGAGGACTGCCCATGAACATCGCGTCCGTTCAGGCGAAACGTGCCCTATCCCACACGCTTGGCCTCGCGTGCCGGGCCCTTGTTGTTCTATCCTTCGTGTCCGGCGTTAAGGCCGCGACGATCGAGGAGGTCGAGAAGGAGATCATCCAGGCACAGAGCAAGCTCAAATCCTACTCGGCGGTCACTGAAACCCGCCAGGACATGGAACTCGGGCCGAATCAACGGATGAAGCTCGAGAGCAAAGGCCCCATGGTCTGGATGCACCGGGATGCCAAGTACCTGTTTCGTATGGAGCTGAAAAGCTCGAGTGTCACGACGATCAACGGTGACGAGACCCGCTCGAAGAGCGACACGTTGACGGTTTGCGACGGAGACTTCATGTATACCCTCTCCGACTCGGACGGGCAGAAGTCGGCTATCAAGGCCAAGGTCGACCCGTCCCACGCGGGGGACGTCAAGGGGATGTTTGCCGCGTGGCGGAAGGATTCGACTCTGAAGGTCCTTCCGGAAGAGAAGGTCGACGGAAAGGACTGCTATGTCGTGGAATTGTTGCCTCGCAAGAAGGAGGCCGGCGAGCCGTTTTCGCGGCAGAAGTTCTGGTTCCGAAAAGACATCGGTCTGCCGGTGAAAATTGTCGCCTTCGGCCAGGAGGATAAGCCGGCCATGACCACGACGATGACGGACGTGAAGACCGACGTGGATGTACAGAGCGATCGCTTCAAGTTCAAACTGCCCGAAGGGGTTCAGCTCATGGACTTGACCGAGATGCAGGCTGCCTCCGCGCCGGCCAGCCATCCGGAGGCTGAAGAGACGAGGCGGCCGTCGGAGCCATCGACCGGAACGGAACAGAATCCACAACAAGCCGAGGGAAAACCGCAGAAGGACGAGCAATCCCAAGAGGCGAAAGAATCGGATCAACCGCCCGAGAAGAAGGAAGAGAACGCCGCCAAGAGCGTGCTCAAGAAGATTTTCAAATGAAGCCGACTTTCAGCCCGATCGGGAGACGGGGGGACATGGAGACGCGGGACAGCCTCGTCGCGATCCGCCGCTCGCCTGTTGCCCCGATCTCCTGTTCTCCTGATGCCACCCCGGCTGCGAGTTGGCAAGCGATCGGCTTGGGCTTAATCTAGCGGTCGATATGGCGGACCGGACGGCTCCAGCGCAGATGCACGCGGCCAGGAACGGTGACGTTCTGCTCGACGTGAAGGACCTCAAGACGTACTTTCCGGTACGGCGGGGGGTGCTTTCGCGCGTGCGCGCTTGGGTCAAGGCGGTCGACGGTGTGAGCTTCGCGGTCCGGCGGGGCAAGACGCTCGGGCTGGTGGGCGAGAGCGGGTGCGGCAAGACGACGGTTGGCCGAACCGTGCTACGGCTGATTCCCGCGACCGCCGGCAGCGTGCGTTTCGACGGGCGGGACGTGTTCGCGCTCGGAAGGAAGGAACTGCGGGCCCTGCGGCGGCGGATCCAGATCATCTTCCAGGACCCGTACGGCAGCCTCAATCCGCGCATGACCGTGGGGACGATCGTCGGCGAGGCCTTGACCGTTCACGGCATCGCCCGCGGGCGCGAGCGCGACGAGCGCGTGGCCCAACTGCTCGAGCGGTGCGGGCTGAGCGCGTCCTACATGCGGCGGTATCCGCACGAGTTCTCCGGTGGGCAGCGGCAACGCATCGGGATCGCCCGGGCATTGGCCCTGAATCCGGACCTGATCGTCTGCGACGAGCCGGTCAGCGCCCTGGACGTCTCCATCCAGTCGCAGATCCTCAACCTCCTGCAGGACCTGCAGGACGAGTTTGGGCTGAGCTATCTGTTCATCGCCCACAACCTGGCGGTCATCGAGCATTTCAGCGACGACGTTGCGGTCATGTACCTCGGCAAGATCGTCGAGCAGGCGTCCGCGGAGGAGATTTACCGCAACCCGAAGCATCCCTACACGCAGGCGCTGCTGTCGGCCGTCCCCGAGCCGGACCCGGCGCGGCGGCGGAAACGTGTCGTGCTGACCGGCGAGGTACCCAGCCCGCTGAACCCGCCGCCCGGATGCCCGTTCCACCCGCGATGCCCGCTGGCGATCGAACTATGCCGAACCGAAGTGCCCGCCCTGATCCGCCGTGAGGGGTGCGAGCCCGAGCACGTCTCCGCCTGCCACCGCGCCCACGAACTGACGCCTTCCACGCTCGTCGAGCTGACTTCTTCGGCAGCGGTCGCGCAAGCGATGTGAGAACGAGTCGAAAAGTCAAAAGAAAACGTCGAAATCGCAGATTCGCCGTGGCGAACGCCGAAATTGAAGTCGAAGATTCGACGGGCGGGGATTTCGTCCTGGTCGCCGCGTGCGACCGTGACGAACGCCGGGCTGGCTTTGCCATTCCGGCTCCGGCTTTGGGTGCGCCGTGGCAAGCCGGCTGCGCCGTGACAATATCGCCCATCCGGCTTCGCCCGTTGGGCTGCGCCGCGATCGGGACAGGGGACGGGGAGTTGGCGGGGTGTTTTGCGGTTTTTTGCGCGAAACTTTCCTGGGGCCCGCGGTGTCTGAAGGGGTGGACAATCGAATCGAGCCCGGTTTCGGGGATGATTGATGGCGGGGCGTCGCGGGTCCGCCGCGGCGGAACAGGCTTATTGTGGCCTCCATGTTCCTCGAACGGGTCAGCTTCGGCTGGCCCGCGACGTCCCGCCCAAACCGAAGGGTGCGTCCGGCAAGGGGGCGCATCGGTCAGGCTTGACACTCCGGGGCTGAACCGTGGGGATGGTAGAAAGATCACGGGCTCACAAGTTAGCCCATGCCACCCAGGTTACTGCC
>JAPKGY010000304.1 GCA_026647385.1 Phycisphaerae bacterium
CGTTTCACTATGTCCAGGCTCGTATCCCTGTAAAGATTCCAGGCCTTATTAAATTCAGGGACTTCCAAAGCCGGATTGCGTTTACCAGACGGCATCTTCTTCTCTGCTTCCATCGGAAACATTTTCATATAAGCATTTGATGTGAAAGCCCATTTGCCGGGCCTTGGCCATGTATCGCAGGGCGTCCTCGGTGGGGACGTATTCGGGGTAGTTCACGTCGTAGGGGTCGGTGCGCCAGGTGGCCACATGGATCAGCGTCTGCTCGGGCGGATGGACGGCCGCCAGGGCGTCGAGCATCGCGACGTCCGTCGTCGCCCAGCAGGCGGCCAGCGTGATGTTTTTGACCCAGGCCGGTCGATGACGTTCCAGGTCCGCCAGGCGATAGGTGTGCTCCATCCATTGCTTGTAGCGCGTGGCCGGCACCTTCCAGTCGCCGCGATACGCGTTGACCCGCCACTCGATGCCGCCGGCCGTGCGGTTCTCCCACAGCGGACCGGGCGGTTCGGTCTCGAAGCCGAGGTCGGTGTGGTCGGGATGGCGCGTGATCTGCAATCCCTTGAACTGATAGGTCGAGTCCTCGCAGTGGACCATGAGGCTGCGATCCGCCCGCTGGAGGATGGCCAGTTGGGTGTTCCACTCGAAAGGCCAGGCGTAGCGGCGGGTGTGCGGCTCGCGCTGATTCGTGCGGAACTGGACGCCGCTGATGAGCGGCAGGACGGTCGTCACGTCGCCGTGAACGGGCATTGTCCAACGCACCGCCCGCAGGCCGCGTCGGTTCGACAGGCCGTCGGGCGTGAGGCGGATGTCGCCGTTGTCCGGATCGACCGCCACCAGCAGCGTTCGCGTGGAGTCGGCGCCGCTCACCTCGATCCGGGCGGCGAAATCGGAAATCCGCACCACCCGGGTCGATTCGAGCTTGTCCGTGCCGAGCAATTCGGTGTTGAGGAACAACAAATCGAGGCCGATGACGTTGGCGCCGGGCTGGACGAATTCGACATCGCTGTCGGCCGGACGAAGGCTGCGCAGAATCGCTCCGTCGAACTCCGCCCGGACCGTCGGGGTCGTGACGGTGAGCCTGTTTCCGTCAACGTGTATCGGTGACGGCGTGGCCGCTGCAACGCCGGCAATTGTCAGAACGTAAGCCAGTAAACCGATCACGATCCAGATCCCTCCGTGTTTCCATCGGTATCAGCGCTTGCAAAACACCAAAGAGCCGCGGGCTTCCGTTGACCCGCGACTGGCCGCAAAGCGGCTCCGTGCGGGCGCATGCCCGCGTCGCGTGTCAAGGGAAGCCCGCGGCTCTTTCATGTGACGTCCTGTCGGTTTTGTTTAACCTCTCTTGCGCACCCGCGGGATGATCGGCTATCCCCACTCATCCGCCCACTTTCCGGCTCCGAGTCCCTTCGGTGTCAAATAGTGTCGGCGCGGTCGCCTCACTCGATCGTGGCCGGCGAGGTTTCCGGTCGCCGAGGCGACGGCCTTCGGCGGTCGCGGGGACGCTGGCCAGGGGATTTTCGCTGCCGTCGAGCGGCTGGCCCGGCTTGCAGTTCTTCAAGCGTTTTTCGATTTGGCTCGCGTATTCCTTGGACAGCTCGAAACCGACGAAGCGGCGATTCAGTTTCTTCGCGACGGCCAGGGTTGTGCCGCTGCCGCCGAACGGGTCGAGGACGAGATCGCCCTCGTTGGAGCAGGCCTTGATGATCCGCCCGAGGAGTTGCTCGGGCATCTGGCACCCGTGCCAGCCGGCGCGTTCCTTGAACGTGCCGCAGACGCGCGGGAAGTACCATGTATCGCCGTCGGCCGCGAACCCGTCGGGCACGTCCTGCGGGCGAAGGATCCACGTATCGTCGGGAATTCGGCCTTTCGGGTCGGCCCGCCTGTCGCCGTAGACGAGTTGCCGGGCGCTGGGGACGCGGATGGCGTCGTCGTTGAAGGTGAAGGTCTTCGCGTCCTTGACGAAGTAGAACAGATGGGCGTGGCTGCGGGTGAACTTTGCCTTGCAGTGGACGCCGAAGGTGTAGTACCAGACGACCCAGTTGCGGCAGGTCAGGCCCAGTTCGCGCGTCGCGATGCACTTCAGCTCGGCGGCGTATTCGTCTCCGATCGCCAGCCAGAACGTGCCGGTCGGCCTCAAAACGCGGACCACCGCCGCCATCCACTGGCGCGACCAGTCGAGGTATTCGTCGGCGGCTTTACGGTCGTCGTACTCGTCGTAGTCGTAGCCGATGTTGAAGGGTGGATCGGCAAAGGCGAGATCGACGCTGCCGGCTTTAAGTGCAGCCATGCCTTCGAGGCAATCCGTGTTATGGATCTGATCGAGTTTGATGGCCACGTTCGCCTCCGTGCGTATCGGTAGGGCATGTTTCCCGGATTGATTATGTGGCGTCGGCGATGATCTGGCAAGTTATTCTTTCGCGAATCCGCACGCCATGCGACGGTTTCGACGGCTCATCCGAGCTGGGAAAGCCGGTCGCAAGGGTCTTTGCCCCGAACCAGGGCCGACGCTCAACCTGTGAGTTTCTGGAGGACCTGCTCCGGCCCGCCCTGTTCAAGAGGCATGAGGAATCGCCCGCGCCCCGGATTTCACACTGCCCGCCGCGGCACTCGATGGCCTATGAGGCAGGTGATTTCGTAGGGGATGGTGCCGATTTTGAGGGCGATGCCTTCGACGGAATGGGGGGCGGTCGGGTCGTCGTCGATGATGGTTAGCGAATCACCCACGCGCACGTCGCCGGCGTCGGTGAGGTCGACCGTGGTCTGGTCCATGCTGATTCGGCCGACGACGGGGACCAGGGTTCGGCCCCGACCTCGGGCGGGTTCGAGGGTCATGACGCCGCTGTTGCCGAGGAGTCGGCGGTAGCCGTCGCCGTAGCCGATGGGCACGACGCCGATAAGGCTCTCGCGGCGGGTAATGAACGTTCGGCCATACCCCACCGCATGGCCGGCCGGCAGGCGGCGCACGGCGGTCAGCCGGCTGGTCACCCGCATGATCGGGTGGATGTCCGGCGGACGCTCCGCCGGCGGGCCGTCCCAGTAGCCGTAGAGGCTCAGTCCCGGCCGAACGCGGTCCAGATGCGATTCGGGCAGCCGAAAGACGCCGGGCGAGTTGGCGATGTGGTATTGCCGGACCGGCACCCCGCATTCGCGCAGGCACGCCCGGAGGCTCAACAACCGATCCAGTTGCTCGCGTGCGAAGGACAAATCCGGCTCGTCCGCGCAGGCCAGGTGGCTGTAGACGCCGTCGATGACCAGCCCGGGCAGCGAGAAGACTTCCAAGGCCAACTCCCGGGCCGTCTCCGGCAGCAACCCCATGCGGCCCATGCCGGTGTCCACTTTGATCTCGATCGGCGCGGGTCTGTGCAGGAGGACGGCGGCGGCGGACAGTTGCCGGGCCTCCTCGGCGGACATAATGGTGACGCTGACCTGTGCGAGGACCGCTTGCTCGGCTCGGGTTCGCCGTTGGCGTTCGTCGGTGTCCGCCAGCATGGGGGCGAGGCAGAGGATCGGACGGGGCCAGCCGAGTCGGCGGAGGTGCATGGCTTCGAGCAAATTGGCGACCCCGACGCGTTCGACGCCCGCTTCGATCAGCACGGGCAGGATCTGCGCGAGCCCGTGGCCGTAGGCGTCGGCTTTGACGGCCGGACAGAGCTGCGTGCCCTTGGGTACGCGCCGGCGGATGGCGGCGATGTTGGCGCGGAGGGCGTCGAGCCGGATGTCGGCGGTCACCAGGGGATCCATAAGCATCGAACTCTACTATCCAGCCCGTTGCGGTCAAGGCTGGCCCGATCCGCCCGGGGCGGTTATCATGTTGGCGGACAGGGAATGGAGCGACGTGCGCCGGGAGTAATCGGCGCCGCGACGGTCTTTTTTGAAAAGCCTTCATGCAGCATCATCCCCCACAGCCGGCCGCCTTCGCCGCACTTGGAATCGAAGCTCCCATATTGCACGCGCTGGGCAAGATCGGCTTTACCGAGCCGACGGAGATTCAAAAGCAGCTCATCCCGCACGTGCTCGCCGGCCGCGACGTTCTGGGCCAGGCCCGGACCGGGACAGGCAAGACCGCGGCGTTCGGCCTGCCGATTCTCCAGCAGGTTCACCCGAACGAGGGCTTGCAGTTCCTGGTTCTGGTCCCCACGCGCGAGTTGGCCGTCCAGGTCGCGGCCGAACTGCGGCGATTCGCCGAGACGATCCCGCTGCGCATCGTGCCGATCTACGGCGGGCAGAAAATCAAGGCCCAACTCCACCTCCTGGGACGCAAGCCGTGCGTCGTGGTGGGCACGCCGGGCCGGGTCATCGACATGCTCGAACGGCGGGCCCTGAACTTCGATCGCATCCGGTTCGTCGTGCTCGACGAGGTCGACCGTATGCTCGACATCGGGTTCCGCGAGGACATTCGCCGAATCCTGGGCGAGGTCAAGACCGCGCACCAGACCGTCCTGGTCTCCGCGACGCTGAGCGACGAGATCAAGCGGATCGCCCAGAAGTACATGAACGATCCCGTCGAGGTGAACGTCTCGCGCGACGAACTGACCGTCGAGGAAGTCAGTCAGGTCTACATGAGCGTCGAGCCGTGGGACAAGTTCCGGCTCCTGTGCATGGTGTTGCAGCGCGAGCAGCCCAAACTGGCGATTATCTTCTGCAATACGAAGCACAATGTGTCCAAGGTCGCCTCGCGCCTGCACGACGCGGGTTTCGACGCCACCGAAATCCACGGCGATCTGGTTCAGCGCAAGCGCGAGCGGGTCATGGAACGATTTCGCAAGCACAACCTGCAGGTGCTGGTCGCGACGGACCTGGCTGCCCGAGGGATCGACGTTCGGGGTATCAGCCACATCGTCAACTACGACATCCCGGACGATCCCGACGCGTACGTCCACCGGATCGGGCGGACGGCCCGGATGGGTTCGTTCGGCAAGGCGATCATGTTCGTGACCCGCGAGCAGGGCAAGCAGCTCACCGAGATTGAGAAGCTCATCAACAAGGAGATTCCGTGCGATCGTATCGAGGGCTTCGCGCCGCGCGAGGCCCGGGAGGGTTACGATCGGTCGCGGGCGACGGCGGCGTCGAGTGCGCCCGATCAGCCGAGCGCGCCCGCCCAGTCGCCCGCTCCGGCGGCGGCAGTGCCGCCGACCGGCGCCGTCTCGCCCTACGGCGGAAAGGTCCGCACGCTCGGCGGCCGCTTCAAACCGAGTCGC
>JAPKGY010000305.1 GCA_026647385.1 Phycisphaerae bacterium
TGACGGCACGCCGACGCTGTTCGTCAACGGCCGCCCGCACAACCCGTTCATGTGCTGGGGCAGCGCGGGGGCAAGGGGCACGGTGCCGATCCGCGTCGGGACCCAATGGCAGCGATTCAGCACGTCGTTCGAGTCGTCCGAGAATCAGTCCAACGCAGCCATGCACTTCCGGATGGGCGGCGGGCCGGTCAACCGGGTCTGGATTCGCAACGTCTCGTTCGGCGAGGACGCGGCCCCGACCCGCAACGCCGTCCGCGGTTCGGGCTTTCCGGCTGATTGGCGGAAGGACTGGACGCTCTTCGTGCGAACCGACACGGGCGCGAGCGCATCCGCTCAACCCGAGGACGGGGGCCTGCGCGTCGACGTGGCCGACGGCGGCAAGGACCCCATGTTCGTGCATCTTCTGCAGGCCGGACATCGACTGGTCGCGGGCCGGCGGTACACGCTTTCCGCGGAACTGCGGGCAGAAAAACCTCAGACGGTCGAATTGCTTGTCGTCGAACAGGGCGGCGATTGGACGCACTACACCCGCCACGTCGAAGGGCCCGTGATCGAGGAGCATCGCCTGGCGGCCCGGGCCGGCGTGCGCATCCATTCGTTCGAGAGCCCGATGCCGTGGGTGGCTGATGGGAACGAGCCGAACTACGCCGGCGTCGACGAATGCTTCGATGCGATGCTGAAGGCGGACCCCGACGGACTCCTGCTGCCTCGAATGGGCGTGTTCCCCTCGCCGCTTTGGTACGAGAACAATCAGCCCGAGGTCATGCTCTACGACGACGGCACGCGCGGCCAGCCCTCGGTGGCGTCGGAGAAGTTCCGTCGCGATGCGTATCAATCACTTCGCCGCTACATCGAGCACGTCGAATCGCGTTACGGCCACCACGTTATCGGCTACCACCCATGCGGGCAGCACACGGGCGAATGGTTCTACGATCGGACGTGGGAAGGCCGGATGGCCGGTTTCGAGCCGGCGTTCGTCGCAGGCTTTCGCAAGTTCGTGCGAACCCGCTACACGGGTAACCTCGCGGCACTTCGGGAAGCGTGGCGCGACACGGAAGTCGCGTTCGATACGATCGAGGTCCCCACGAAGGAGGAACGACTGCGAGGCAACCTCGGCATCTTTCGCGATCCACGAGTTGACCGACGGCTGATCGACTGGAACGAGTACCTGCAAATCGCGATGGTCGAACCGCTCGAAGGTTTCGCCCGGGTCATCAAGGAGGCGACGGACCGGCGAAAACTGGCGGTGCTGTTCTACGGCTACCTCTTCGAGATTGCCGCCCTGCCGCACGGCTCGGTCGCCAGCGGACATCTCGCGATGGGCCGACTCCTCCAGTGTCCGGACGTGGATATCCTGTGCTCGCCGATCTCGTACAACGACCGCGGGCTCGTCGGCTCAACACCCTTTATGATCGCGGTGGACTCGGTGCGACTGCACGGCAAGCTCTGGCTCAACGAGGACGATATGCGCACATACCTGTCGTCGAAAGCCGATCCGTACAGCCGCGTCGATACGCTGGAACACACGCGGTGGGTCCACATGCGCAACTTCGGCCCTCTGCTGACGCGTCGGATCACTTGCTGGTGGATGGACCTGCCGAGCGAGGGCTGGCTCAACTCGCCGGAGATCTGGGATAATCTCGGCAAGCTGAAACAACTCTACGACCGCGACCTCGGCAAGCCCTCACAATACGCTCCGCGGATCGCCGTCATCGCCGACGAGAAGAGCCAGTACCATCTCGCCTACAGCCGGACCCTCGATGCCCCCTTGCTGGCCTTACTGCGAAATCAGTACAACCGCATCGGTGCTCCCGTCGGGATCTATCTGCTCGAGGACCTCATCTCGGGCAAGGTCCCCGAATCGCGAATGTACATCTTCCCCAACGCATTCGCGTTGACGGCAAAGGAACGCGCGGCTCTGAAGTCGACGCTCCATCGCGACGGGAAACTGGCCGTGTGGATGTACGGGGCCGGGCTCATCGGCGATAACGCGGACGTCGCCCACATGTCCGACCTTCTGGGAATGCCCATCGAGCAGGGCACGAAAGCCCAGTCCGACGAGATCCGCTGGGGCGATGTCGACGATCCGCTGCTGGTGGGCCTGCGAAACTCGTTCTTGAAGCTGCCGGCCAATCCAGTCCCCTGCCTCACGATCGCGGACAACCCCGAGCATGGCCGGGTGCTCGCCCGATTCAAGGATAGCGACGCGCCCGCCGTCGCCGTGCGCGAGGAGCCGACGTATTCCACCGTTTACGCCGGGATCACCACACTCCCGAGCGGCTTCCTCCGCAACTGTGCTCGGCGCGCGGGCGTCCACCTCTACACCGAGAACGATGACGTCGTCCAAACCGACGGCCGATGGCTGTTCATCAGCGCGACGTCGGCCGGCACAAAGGAGATTCGCATCCCCCAGCCGTCCAAGGTCCGCGACGCCCTGACCGGCCGGTCTATCGGAGACAACATCAGCCGCTGGGAAGTGACCCTCGAGCAAGGTGAAACCCGCCTGTTCGAGATCCGATGAGGGATGGGCGACAATAACGTCCGGGTCCGTCCGTCTGTGTCCCTGCTTGCCTCTTGCATACCGACGCAATAAACTCGATCCGCACGCGTGTTACCCAACCCGATAGATCGACGTCGCGGACGCGGCTTGGCCGGCGTGCTGTTCTTTTCGCTTGCGACGCAAGCGGCGGCCAGCACCAACCAGGCGGAATGGATCGCCCGCGCCAGTGAGGAGATCCTCGCGGCCTTCCCGCGGATTGACGCCTTCATGTGGTTCAATTGCCACAAACCCGAGGAGAACGAGCCGGACTTCCGCGTCATCCCCGGTCCGCCCGAGTCGCCGGACCCCGCCATCGTCGCGGCCTACCGGTCGGCCTGGTCCGACGGCTCGCGGACGCTGAGCCGGGGCGTGTTCTTCGCGAGCAGTCCGGCGGATCCGACCGAGATCGACCGCTACGAAATCCACCTGGGCCACCACGACCGTGTCGGCTGGTTCGAGTCATTCTCGTCGCCCTTTCCCGCTGAGGCGGTGGAGGCGGTCCAGGCCCGCGGCAGTCGGCCTTACATCATGTGGGAACCGGCGGACGAGCCCAGCGATCGGCCGCTTTATGGTTCCGTGAGCCTGCTGCCGCTGATCAACGCCGGCGAGTACGACGCCCTGATCCGGCAGTGGGCGGAAGCGGCGGCCGCCAATGGTCAGCCCATCGACATCTGCTTCGGACACGAGATGAACGGCCACTGGTACAACTGGGGCTACCTGCCCGACAACTACTACGGCAACCCGAAACCCATCGTCAACGAAAACCTCGTCGGCCATAACGGCAACACGCCCAAGATGTTCAAGAACGCATTTCGTCGCGTGGTCGACTTGTTCCGAGAGGCCAACGCGCTCAACGTGACCTTCATCTGGAGCGTCAACGCCGATTGGATCGACGACTACACCGTTTCATTCCCCGGCCTGGCCTACGTCGACCGGATGGGCATGAGCGGCTTCAACTTTGGCCGGCGCTGGCGCGATCCCAACAACGTCCAATGGGACGACTGGCGGGAATTCGAGCAGATCTTCGGCCCGTGGTGGCCCGGCAACGTCGGCACCTATCCGACGCTGGCGAACCTGAACAGCCTGCCGATTCTGGTCGGTGATTTCGCGACCGGACCTCCCCCGCCGTCTGTCCCGGGGGACTTTGATCACGACGGCGACGTGGATGATGACGATTTGATTGCGTTCAAGGGGTGCGACGCGGGGCCGGCGGTTCCGGTCCGGGCGGCCTGCGACGGCAGGGACCTCGATCGGGACGGCGACGTGGATTCCTGCGACTTCGGGATCATCCAGCGGTGCCACAGCGGCCGAAACCAGCCGGCGAACCCAGGCTGCGCGGATTAGGCGCCGACGCGCGGAGCAGAAGAAACGGCCTGGGCAAGACTCTTCGGGTGGCCAGGATCATCCGCCAGGAGCCGCCTTCCCCGGCGTTTGAAGACGGGTTTCGAGCCGAGAATCAGATCATTCGTAAGACATGTCGGGGCATAGATTTACGGGAATCCGGCCGCCCATGCCTGCGCGATCCCTCGCAGGTCCCACCGGCGGGACAGGTCGTATTTACAGAACGCCGCGAAAGCCCTATACTGCTGGGTCTTAAGTCGAGGCAGACACACAGTAGCCTGGTAGGCTCTTGAGGAAAGGACGTTCGCAGGATGATCAAGGTCAAAGCCCGGGGCAATGAATCCTTGGACCAGATGCTCCGCCGTTTCAAGAAGATGTGCGAGAAGGAAGGCTTGACGAAAGAGATCAAGCGTACGAGCTACTACGAAAAACCGAGTGAGCGTCGTCGTCGTCGTATGCGGAAGTCGGCCAAGCGGGAGATCAGGCCTGGGATGCCCGGCCCGAAGCCCCGGCCGAGCCGCTGACGGCCAGCGGGCCGCCAGGGATCGTGAACACGAAGCACCAAGCGGAACCGTTCCGAGAGTTATGAATGGTCGCCGGGGGGCGGGTAGAGCGCGGCCCCCGCAACACCGGGCGGCAGCCCCCGAGAGCATACCGGAAACGGAAACCGAGCGCGAGAACCGCGGGTTTCGCGATAGTACGTGAGGAATAAACCGCCGCAGGGTGGTACCGGCCTGTCTTGGCGCGAGGCCGGGTCGTGCGGCTCAACCCCTCGGACAACGTCCAGGCAAAGCGGCGCTGCCGGCCCGATGAAGGCACGAGGCACCGGGCGAGAATCTGCTGACGAGGGCAACGGCGTCGGTCGGCTCGACCGGCGGCTGTTGCAGGGCAAATATCACAGGAGCTTCGGGGCGGAGCCTCGGGGCTTGACGATTGGGCACTCGGAAAGGGAGACAAAAGGTATGCAATCGAAGCAAGCGAGGAGCCACTGGGGGTGGCGGTTGGCCATGGCGACGCTGGCCGTCGGCCTGGGCGCCGTGCCGGCGCTGGCGGGTGAGGCGGACATCAAGATTCCGGACCTCGAGCAAGTGATGTTCGGCGGCGTCAAGGGCCTGCACCTGATGTACGCGGGGATCGTGGTGTGCTTCATCGGGCTGATTTTCGGCCTGATCCAGTACACGCAGATCAAGAACCTGCCCGCCCACCAATGCATGATCGACGTTTCCCGACGTGGAGATCGACCGCATCAATAAGCCGCGCCGCCCCCTGCCGGGGGGAAAAATTTCCCCCGCGGCGGCGCGGGCGGCGGCCC
>JAPKGY010000306.1 GCA_026647385.1 Phycisphaerae bacterium
GGAGGGAAGCTCCTCGCCGTCTTGGCCGTTTACCGGCCGGGAGCGGAAATTCAGAAAGGAAGGGATTTTGAGCATAAGGGGTTTCCCCGCCGTCCGCCGCTGACCACGAGCCGATCCAGGGCCAGCAGCGACTCCTCGATCACCACGGGCAGCGACCGGCGCTGGGCGAACGGCGAGATCCCTCCCACCCGGTAGCCGGTCACTTTCTCCGCCTCATCGAGCGGGGCCAGGTCGGCTTCCTTGGCCCCGACGGCCGCCGCCATCTTCCGCGTATCGAACCGCCGATCGCCCGGCACGATCGCGACCCGGTACTCCCGCGCCCCGGTCTTGACGATCAGTGTCTTGCACACCA
This sequence comes from Phycisphaerae bacterium, assembly GCA_026647385.1. GTDB lineage: Bacteria > Planctomycetota > Phycisphaerae > UBA1845 > PWPN01 > JAPKGY01. Next base: position 353 of record JAPKGY010000306.1, read on the forward strand.
TCTCCAAAGGCCGGCCCAGCGCCTCGGCCGCCAGGTCCGCGCCGACCTCCTCAAAGTCATAGGTCAGCACCTCAAACTCGACGCCCTGCGCCCGCAGCCATTTGATCGCGTTGGTGTCGGACATGGGATTACTCTATCCCGGATCGGCCGACCCAAACAAGACGCTCGCGATCCGCACGTGCAGGCTGAGCCTTACCGTGCCAAGCGTTTTTGCCGCCTCCGGGGGGCACCGTTATCATGATGTGTCTGACTTTGCTGACGGCGGGGCCGACCCGCCCTGCCTGGCTGGTTTGCTTTCACGAAGCGAGGCTTTCGATGGGTTCGACCGCGGGAAACTACGATTTCGCAGCTTTTGAAGCCAAATGGCAGCAATTCTGGCTCGACCACAAGACCTTCCGTACCACCCAGCCGGGCGACGTGGATTTCGACCCGGCCAAGCCCAAGTTCTACGTGCTGGATATGTTCCCCTACCCCAGCGGAGTCGGGCTGCACGTCGGCCATCCGCTCGGATACATCGCCACCGACATTTACGCCCGCTTCCTGCGGATGCGCGGCTACAACGTGCTGCACCCGATGGGCTACGACGCGTTCGGCCTGCCGGCTGAACAGTTCGCCGTCGAGCACGGTGTGCCCCCGCGGGAGACGACCCAGAAAAACATTGCCAACATGCGAGGCCAGCTTCGCCGCCTCGGGATGGGGTACGACTGGGACCGTGAGATCGCCACCACCGACGTCGGCTATTACCGCTGGACGCAGTGGATCTTCCTGCAGCTCTACAACGCGTGGTATGACCCGAACAGCGACAGTGCCAGGCCGATCTCCGAACTCGTTCACCAGCTCGAACAGGAGGAACTGCTGGTCAACTTTGACGGCACGCTGGTTCGGCCGATGGCCAAGGATCTGGAGGCCCTCGCAGGACACCCCATCGGAACGCGCAAATGGAGCGAGCTGACCGCCGCGGAGCGGCGAGCCCTCCTCGACGACTACCGGCTCGCTTACCTCGACGAGGTCGCGGTGAACTGGTGCCCCGCCCTCGGGACCGTACTCGCCAACGAGGAAGTCACCAACGAAGGCCGAAGCGACCGCGGCAATCACCCCGTGTTCCGCCGGCCTCTCCGCCAGTGGATGCTCCGCATCACCGCCTACGCCGACCGCCTCGAAAACGACCTCGAACTCGTCGACTGGCCCGAGCCGATCAAGCTCATGCAACGCAACTGGATCGGCCGAAGCGAAGGCGCCGAGGTCGACTTCCAGGTCGCCGACAGCGAAGACGTGATCCGCGTCTACACCACCCGGCCGGACACCCTCTTCGGCGCAACCTATATGGTCCTGGCACCCGAGCATGAGTTGGTCGACACGATCACCACGTCCCAGCAGAAGGCCGCCGTCCAGGATTACATTACCCAGGCAGCCGGCAAAAGCGACCTCGACCGAACGGCTGACACGAAAGAGAAGACCGGCGTCTTCACCGGCGCGTACGCGATCAACCCGGTCAACGGCGAACGCATCCCGATCTGGGTCGCCGACTACGTCCTGATGGGCTACGGCACGGGGGCGATCATGGCGGTGCCGGCGCACGACACCCGCGACTTCGAGTTCGCCACGAAGTTCAACCTGCCGATCATCCAGGTTGTCCAGCCGCCAGAGGGCATCGACTGGCGCGGCTACGTCGGCGACGGGATCGCGATCAATTCGGGCAGATTCGACGGCCTGACCACGCCGGAGTTCAAGAAGCAGATCACCGCCTGGCTGGAGCGGGAAGGCCTCGGGCAAGGCGCGGTCAACTACAAGCTGCGCGACTGGCTCTTCAGCCGGCAGCGTTACTGGGGGGAGCCGTTCCCGATCGTCCACGACGCGCGGACCGGCGAGGTCTATCCGCTCGACGAGAGCGAGCTGCCCGTCGAGTTGCCGCCGATCGACGACTACCGCCCGCAGGCGTCCGACGATCCCGACGCCCCGCCCGCGCCGCCGCTTGGCCGGGCGACGGCGTGGGCCAACGTCCGCGGCTACGTCACGCCGATCGGGTCGGTGAAACTGGTTCGCCTCGGCGAAGCCGCCCCGCAAGGTCGCGAGGTCCGCGACTTCAAGCGAGAACTCAACACCATGCCGCAATGGGCCGGCTCGTGCTGGTACTATCTGCGCTACCTCGACCCGGCCAACTCCCGGTACATCGCCGATCCGCGGGTCGAGAAGTACTGGATGGCCCCGACGAACCGTGAGGGGGCGGCACCGGCGGGCGGCGTCGATCTCTACGTCGGCGGCGCCGAACACGCGGTCCTCCACCTGCTCTACTCCCGCTTCTGGCACAAAGTCCTGTTCGACCTCGGCCACGTCAGTTCGCCCGAACCCTTCGGCCGGCTGTTCAACCAGGGATACATCCAGGCCTACGCCTATCAGGACGAACGCGGCATGTACGTTTCCGTCGACGACGTCGAAGAACGCGCCGAGGGCGACTCGGCCGTCCACTACAACAAGAAAACCGGCGGCAGGCTGACCCGCAGCCTCGGCAAGATGGGCAAGAGCCTCAAGAACGCCGTCGCCCCCGACGATATTTGCCACAACTATGGCACGGATACGCTGCGAACCTACGAGATGTACATGGGGCCGCTCGAAGCGAGCAAGCCGTGGTCCCCGCGGGACATCATCGGCATGAGCCGGTTCCTGCAATCGGTCTGGAAGCGGTTCATCGCCGAGGACGGCTCGCTCAAGATCGCGGATTCACCGGCTGACGACGGCCTGCGCCGCCTGCTGCACAAGACGATCAAACGAGTCACAGCGGACATGAACGACCTCAAGTTCAACACCGCCATCGCGGCCCTCATTGAACTCAACAACACCCTCAAGGGCGGCGCCGTGCCCCGCGAGGTGGCGGCGCCCTTCCTGTTGATGCTCTCGCCGATCGCCCCGCACATGTGCGAGGAACTCTGGCAGCACATGCTCGGCCCGAATTGGCATCGGCCGATCGTCTTCGAGCCCTGGCCGACCTACGACGAGAGCCTCTGTGTCGACCGGGAGGTCGAGATCGCCGTCCAGGTCCTGGGCAAGGTGCGTTCGCGGGTCATGGTGCCGGCCGACGCCGACGAGAATCGGATGAGAGAGATCGCCCTGGCCGACCCCAAGATCCAGCAGGAAATCGCCGGCAAAACCGTGCGCAAAATCGTCTGCATCCCGGGCCGGCTGGTGAATATCGTGGCGAACTAACAGGAAGTAAATAACTCTAACGGATCGATTCAGGGATTTCGGAGCGGCGGGCTTCATCGCTCGTGCGGCTCACAGTCTGGGCAGGGCCCCTGGGGCGGAACGAGCGCGCAAAAAACCCGAGGCGATGCCGTCTGGCCGGGGTGAACCAGACGGGCTTAAGGGGGGATGCCTCGGGTGCCGGGCATATTAGCCGGAATGCCAGTCTGGCTGCAATACCAATACTTGAGCTTTTGGGCAAAACCCGCCTTTACGCTAGAATGTTTCGTCCGGGGCATCCACGTTGAAGGGCTTGGTCTGTGGCGGATATCCGTCTTTGGCGGCGGGTCACAAGAAGACGGTCCGCCTTGGGGCAGCCGGAGGCGGGTTGATAAAGGGATTCGGTTTGACCGTTGAGCCGGCCGTCTTCGCCCGCGGAAGGGGCAGGTCGGCCGTTTTTCAGGATGGGATCGCTTTGCAAGAGCCGACAAAAGTGGCATTCGTTGCCTTGGGATGCGCCAAGAACCTCGTCGACTCCGAGAAGATGCTCGGATTGCTGGCGGAGGCGGGCGCGGTCATCACCGCTGATGAGGACGACGCCGACGTCATCGTCATCAATACCTGTGGTTTTCTCCAGGCGGCCCGGACCGAGGCCCATGAAGCCATCGCCGAGGCCGTCGCCCGGAAAGCGACCGGCCGATGCCGCCGGGTCGTGGTAGCCGGCTGCCTCGTCCAACGCGATGGCGAGGAGATCCTCCATGCCATCCAGGGCGTCGATGCCCTGGTCGGGGTCCACCAGCGGCATGACATCGCCCGGGCCGCCTTGACGGGCCTCGACGGGGGGGCAGCGCCATCGAAAGGCCGCAAACGGCGAAATCAGCCCGACCTCTATCTCGGCGAGTACCATCCGCACGTCGATGTTGATACCGCCCGGCTCCGGCTCACACCGACGCATTACGCATACCTCCGCGTCAGCGAGGGATGCGACCAGAAGTGTACCTTCTGCACCATCCCGTCCATCCGAGGTCCCATGCACTGCAAGCCGGTCGAAGCGATCCTGGAAGAGGCCCGCGAACTCATGGCCGACGGGGCCATTGAGATCAACCTCATCGGCCAGGACACCACCAGCTATGGCCGGGACATCGGGTACGCGCCCGGGTTGGCCGGCCTGCTTCGGGAACTCAACCGGCTAGACGGTCTGCGCTGGCTTCGCCTGCTCTATGCCTACCCCTCCGTCTTCACCGACGAAATGATGGACGCCCTGGCCGATTGCGACAAAGTCGTCAAATACGTGGATATCCCCCTCCAGCACATCAATGACCGCATCCTCAAAGCCATGGGCCGGCGGGTCACCCGGACCCAAACTGAAAACCTGCTGACCCGGCTTCGCTCGCGCATCCCGGGCATCACGATTCGCACGACTTTCATCTCCGGTTTTCCGGGTGAGACCGAGGCGGAATTCGAGGAACTCCTCCGGTTCGTCCGCGATTTCCGATTCGCAGCCGTCGGGGTCTTCCCATACTCGCTCGAACCGGACACGCCCGCCGGGCGAATGAAAGGCCAGCTCAGCGAGCAGGTCCGCAACGAGCGGGCCGACGCCATCATGGAAACCCAGCAGCAGATCGCTTTCGCCGACGCCCGCGCCCGCAAGGGCCAACGATTC
>JAPKGY010000307.1 GCA_026647385.1 Phycisphaerae bacterium
TTTACGAGTTTGCTGGCGGGCGAAAATGGATTTCTGCAAAAGGATGAGATTCGTCTGTTGGTGGGCGCGACGAGCGGGGCGGAGAAGGAGGCGATTCGCGCCGGGCTGGCGGACGGTTCGATCAAAATCGTGATCGGCACTCACCCGCGAGAAATGGACTCACCTGCGGAGAACTGGCCGGGGCGCGCCCGCCGAGATACACTTTAATACAGGTTACCCATGTCCGTCGTCGCGCTTCTGACTGATTTCGGCCTCCACGACCACTATGTGGCCGCGGTCAAGGGCGTTATTCTTCAGGTGAACCCCAAGGCGACCCTGGTCGACATCACGCACGAAATCGAGCCGCAGCAGGTGACCGAAGCCGCCTTCATTCTGCGTCAAGCCTTTCCCTTTTTTCCTGAAGGCACCGTTTTCGTCGCGATCGTCGACCCGGGGGTGGGGACCCGGCGGCGCATCCTGGCTGCCTGCTACAACGGCTGCTATGTGATCGCTCCGGACAACGGCCTGCTCACCTTTCTGCAGCGCGACGCCGAGCTGCAGGACGTTCGCGTCGTGGAGAATCGAACGCTGATGGCCAGCACGCTCTCCACCACCTTTCACGGACGAGACATCATGGCCCCCCTGGCCGGCCATCTCTCCAAGGGCGTGCCGCTCGAGCGCGTCGGGCCCGTGGCGGAGCGCATCGAGGTTTTCGCCGTGCCCCGTCCGGTCTACGGGCGCGACGGCTCCATCGACGGGCTGGTACTCTTCGTCGACCACTTCGGGAATCTCATCACCAACATATCCGAACTCGACGTGAAGGCTGCCCGCGCTGCGGGCCGTCGGCACGAGGTCCTCTTGGGCTCGCGGGGGGTCGGTCCTATCCGCGATACCTACGCGGACGTTCCCCCCGGCCAGGTTCTTGCGCTCATCGGGAGCACGCAGATGCTCGAGATCGCAGTCAACAGCGGCAGCGCAGCCGCCTTGCTCAACGCCCGCCGCGGCGACCCCGTCGGGGTTCGCGTTTGAGCGAGCCGTCGGCCGGTCCGCTCTCCTCGCGGGTTATCGGAACGTGCCCATTCCCCTGGCCGTGCGTCCGATTCCTCAAACGCCCTATTTTGAGGCGGCTATGCACGGTTTTGGCCTCCCGCATCTCATGGCACGGGCTCCTTGTTTCGATGATGTGTTAGGGTTCTTCCCCGATGCGCCGGACCCTTATCGGTGGTTTGCGGGTTCCTGTCGGCGTCTTGGGGTTCCCCAGTGTGCGTGGAAGTTTTGAAGTGGTATGAACTGGTACACGGGCTGATCGGCGAGCGAAATGAGTGCAGTACGATCGACGAGCGGGAAGTGGCCATGGGTGGTTCTGGGGGCATCCCTGGCCGTCACCCTGTTGTTCTGGCGGTCCTTCGAGGCCGAGGTCGTGGCCCGGGAACGGGCGGAACTGGACCGGCAGGCCGAACAGGCCGTCACGGTCGTGCAACGTTGGGTGCATCAGCGGGAGATCATCCTGCGTGGGGCGCGTGGCCTGCTGGTTTCCTCCCATCAAGTGAACCGTTCGAAGTGGCAGGCCTATGCGTCGGCGGTGCTTCCGGGGCACATGGCCGACACGGTCCTTGGATTGGGTTACATCGAATGGGTCGCCGCTTCCCGGGCCTCTGAGTTCCTCCAGCAAACCCGTGCGGACGGCTCGCTCGATTTCGCGTTCACGCCGTCCGGCGATCGCGACAGTTATTGCGTGGTCAAGTACATGACTCCCGGCGATTTCCATCCTCTGTCCGCGGGGATGGATGTCGCGGTCCGCCCGTGCTGGCCCGAGGCGCTCGATCTGGCCCGGGATACGGGCGAGATCGTCACGATTCCTCCGTTCGAGAGTGGAGGTGAACCGCGCAAACCGATCATGCTTCTGGCGGTGTATCGCCACGGCTGCCCGCAGGAAACGGTCGAGGAACGTCGGGCCGCCCTCAAGGGATGGGTATTCATGCCGCTGGCCGTCGGCAAGCTGGCATACACGGTGTGTCAGGGCATCCGGCCTCAGGGGATCAGCCTGCGGGTGTGGGCGGGCGAATACCGCGACAGACAGGTGAACGGGAGAAGGATTTCGTCGGGGCAGGGTTCGAATGATCCGCCGGCCCACGTGTTGCACCGTATCGTGCAGGCCGGGGGGGCGATCTGGCACGTCGAACTGATGGTCCCATCCTCGTTCGTCCGCCCGAATCGGGCCGTTGCCGGTGTTCTGCTGGCGACCGGCCTTCTGGCGAGTCTGTTCCTTTTTGTTGCCCTGCGATCCTGGCTTTCCGCCCGCAACGCCCTGGCCTTGGCCGAGGAGACCAACGCTCGGCTGCAGGCGACGTACGAGGCGGTGGATACCGCCGCCCGGGCCAAGAGCGAATTCCTGACCAACGTGAGCCATGAGATCCGCAGCCCGATGACCGCCGTTGTGGGGTTCGCCGAGAACCTCCTGGATCCCGGCCTGGCCGACTCGGACCGCTGGGAGGCGATCCAGGCCATCCGTCGGAACGCGGAGCATCTGCTTGGCGTCGTGAACGACATTCTGGACATGTCCAAGATCGAGGCCAATCGGCTCCAGATCGAGTTGATCGAGTGCTCGCCCTGCGCGATTCTCGGCGATATCGCGGCGATGATGCGCACCCGAGCGAAGGACAAGGGCCTGCACTTTGCCATCGAATACGTGGGTCCGATGCCCACCGCCATCCGGACGGAGCCGACCCGCCTGCGCCAGATCCTGGTGAACCTCGTCGGGAACGCGATCAAGTTCACCGAGTCGGGAGGGGTGCGGGTGGTCGCCCGGTGCATTCCGGATTACCGCGTCACGAACGGGGTGGCCGAGGGCGTCCTCCAGCTTGACGTCGTCGATACCGGGATCGGGATGACGGCGGACCAGCTCAGCCGCCTCTTCCAGCCGTTCGTTCAGGCGGACGCCTCCGTGGCGAGGCGGTTCGGCGGAACGGGCCTGGGGCTGGTGATCTCCCGGAAGCTCTGTGAGGCTCTCAATGGAAGTATCACGGTCGAGAGCGAGCCGGGTCACGGCTCCACGTTCAGGGTGATTCTGCCCGCCGGCTCGCTGGAAGGCGTGCAGATGATCGAATGGCCTGATGAGCTTCCGGTGACCTCCCCGCTGGGAACGGATTGGACGCCGGAGCGGTTGCTGGCCAACGTGCGCATCCTGCTCGCCGAGGACGGTCCGGACAACCAGCGGCTCCTGTCGTTCGTGCTTCGAAAAGCCGGCGCCGAAGTGACGCTCGCCGACAACGGGCAGGCGGCCATCAAACTGGCCCTGGCGGCCCTGGATCGGGACGAGCCGTTCGCTGTCGTGTTGATGGACATGCAGATGCCGGTGCTTGACGGCTACACCGCCGTCTCCCTGCTCCGCCACAAAGGGTACACCGGTCCCATCGTCGCCCTCACCGCTCACGCCATGAGTGGGGATCGCGAACGATGCCTCGCCATCGGCTGCACAGAGTATCTCACCAAGCCGGTCCCGCGCGAAAAGCTCGTGCAAACCGTGCATCGAACCGTGATGGCCTCAGCCTGCGTCGCCCAGCCGGTGGTCTGAGTTCCTCTGTCTCCAGACTTCTTCCGTTCGCGCTTCATTGCAGCGGTCCGCCCGAAGGACGATAATGGTCCCCGTGTCACTGGGGCGAGGTCGCGCGAGGGGTGCTGTGTCTTCAGACACAGCCGGGCTCTCGATCGGAGGTTGCGTGAGCGGCTTTGCGGACTGGTCTCGAAGGAGTTTCCTTTCCGCCCGGGGATTGGGGGCGGCCGCCGGCGGCATGCTGGGCAGGCTGATGCCGGACCGCGCCGATTCTTCGGGGCGTGAGCCTCTCCGGTTGGAAGTCTGTTTCGCTCGTCGGGCGATGGCCTGTGAATTCAACGTCTTTCTGCCCGCGCTGGCTTCGAGGAACATGCCGGCGGCCGAGGCTGCCCTGGATGAAATCCAATCGCTCGAAGCTCTGTTGACGGTATACTCAGCCGATAGCGTAATATCGTACGTCAATCAGCATGCCTTCGAGGGCCCGGTCCGCGTCGACGACCGAGTCTTTCGTGTCCTGGCGCGGGCGGCCGAGCTGCACCGTCTGACCGATGGCGCCTTCGATATCGCCGGCGGTACATTGCTCAAGGCCTGGGGCTTCCACAAAGGCCCGTGCCGCGTACCCACCGAGCCTGAGATCGCGGCGGCCCTCGCCCGCGGCGGAATGGGCCAGGTCGACCTCGACTCGCACAACCGAACCGTTCGGTACCGTGTACAAGGGATTGAGATCAACCTCGGCGCGATCGGCAAGGGTTATGCCATCGACCGGGCGGCTGCTCTGCTGCGGGATGATTTCGGGATAGAGTCCGCCCTGGTGCAAGGGGGCCTGAGCAGCATGTACGCGATGGGCTCCTCCTCGGAGGATGGGACAGGCTGGCGGGTGGGCATTCAGGACCCCGCCGCTCCGGATCGGTCGCTGGCGACGATCCGGCTGCGGGACCGGGCATTGGGGACGTCGGCCGCCAATCGTCAATACTTCGAGGCCCAAGGCCGCCATTACGGGCATATTCTGGACCCGCGTACGGGCAGGCCGGCCGACGAGTTGGAGGGGGTTTCCGTTCTGGCCCCGGATGCAGCCAGCGCGGACGCGCTTTCGACGGCTTTCTTCGTCATGGGGCTCGACAGGACGCGGGATTTCTGCCACAATCATCCGGAAATCGCCGCTCTCCTGGTGCTGAGGCCCGGGACTTCGGGCCGAGCGTCCGCTGCCCCGCGGATCGTGACGTTCAATCTGACCAAGAAGGATTACGAGTTGGCAGGCAGATAGCAATACCGAGAGAAACATGAGCGACACCACTCCCGATCTCGCCAAACCGTGTACGAAGGTCCGGACCGTCACCGGCTGGACCATCTTCTTTCTCGTGCTGTTGAGGGTGTGCATTGGCTGGCACTTCGCTGTGGAAGGCGTCTGGAAGCTGATGCAGCCCGACTGGCGGGCGACCGGGTACCTCACGCAGGCGATCGGCCCGCTCCGGCCGATCTTCCTCAAGTTCGTGGATGATCCGGACGGGCTCCGGCGGCTGACGGCGGATTCGGTCAGGAGCCGGGTCGAGGAGCGATTCAACACCCTGACCGATTTCTACGGGCTCGACGACGCCCAGCGCAAAACGGTGGCGGAGTTGAAAGACAAGAAGCTCAAGGGCGATC
>JAPKGY010000308.1 GCA_026647385.1 Phycisphaerae bacterium
AATCGCTCCCTTCGAAAGGTCTCCCGTACCACGCAAAGGACAATCTTCCCTGGGGTCAGGAATGGAACACGCCGGACAAACTTGGTGCGGGGAAGTCGTTTCCCGTATGGGTGTGCGAACTGCCGGGCGTCGAGTTGGCCGCCACGCTGGAGATTCCTTATGCGAACGCCTCCGGAGCGGCGGTAACACCGGAGGCGGCTCGCGCGTTTGGGCGGGATTTGGCTCGGGTGATCGCGCGGTATTTCTGCCGGCAGGGGGGATAGGGATCAGGCCCGCACTCGGCCTCTTCGAAGATTCCTGAGAACCAGCAGCAGGGCGACCAGGACGAGGGCGGTCATCCAGACGGCTGTCCAATTGGTGCGACGGGCGGATTCGCGGGCGGTTTCTCGGAGGGTTTCGCCTACGGGTGCCGCAGCGACGGTTGCCAGGTCGCGCGTGCCTTCGATAAAGGGCTGCGGATCGTCCAGAAAGGCGGCCAAGACTACCCCGACGGCCAGCGTGCCCTTGTTGCGCCAAATGAAGTCGGCCGCCCGATTACCGTACTTCTCGATCACCGCCAGGATGGCATCGGTACTGCCGATCCCGGCCAGCGACCCGTCCTCAGCCATCATGGCGACTCGGCGAGCGTTTTGCCCGTCGATCGCCTTGATCGCTCGGGCAGCGGGCTCGTGGAACCGCTCGATCAGAGGAGTCGCCACGCCCTTGTGCCGGACCATGGCTTCAGCCGCGTCGTCTCCGAACTTGACGAACAGGGCCATGCGTTGGGGGTTTTCGAGGACCCAGAGGGCCTCATCGCCGTGACGAGCCATGAGCCTGACGGCTGCGTTCGCATGTTCGCCGGCCTCCTCCGCCAGCCGGAGGGCTCGCGGGCCGACCTTCCGGAAGGCGGTCACCGCCTCATCGCCATGCCGGGCAGCCAGACGGGTCAGTTTGGCGGTGAGCGTCTCGGTCGACTCCTGCCCGACGTCGGCTGCGAACTTCCGGGCCGCATATTCGACGGCGTCCTGGATCGCCTTGGTGGGGACGGCCTGCGCGAGCGGGCAGGTGGTTGCCAGCCACAACGCTGCTGGCAGCCATACCAGACCTCCCGGAGGGTGTGTGAGAAGCCCCGGGCGAGCGGCGCAGCCCCCGTTTCGCAGCAGGCTCTTCACGTACCGGGCCGATAGCGCACCCCAACCCATTCTTTGTCCCTGCGACATGGGGGCAGTCCCCGGGCTGCTCGCACGCCCTCCCCGACGGTATTGGCTCGCCATACACATTTCGCCCGACCCTCGTTTAACCTATCGGCTTGAACGCCGAGGATGCACAGGCCAACTTGCCGGTCGGCACTTTTCCGCGGACGAGTTCAATCTGGGGCGCACCCGGTCGCTACGGTGTTCACCTGGTCCTCGCCGAGGATCAGCTGCCGAAGGGCCTGCCGACGAACCTGGCTGCGAGCCCGGTCAAACTGAGTGAGCTGGGGTCTCATGCCGGGTAGCTCTCCGTCCCCGCTGATGACCAGCCGACAGAGATTGGTCAAGAGCAGGTCTATCCGGGCGTCCAGTTGTCCGATCGGGTCGTGAACCTCGTCCATTACAAGCCCGATGGCCTGATCGATGACAATCGCGGCGACGATCGACAAGCCGAAGGTAGCCCACGAACTGCCTGCACCGGCCAGCATCAGGCCTGACGATGCCCCCAGGCGGGTCGCCAAACTCGTCAAAATGGTCGTTGCGACCTCGCCGGCCACAAAACTGGAGGCCTCCCGCAGCGCGTCCACGCCGAGTTCCCGGGCCACAGTCGGGGTGATCTGCCTGGCAACGCGGTCGAACTCGTTGCGGAAGATCTCGTCCGACCGGGCGGCGGGCATCGCATCCAAGGGGATGTCCGCCACGTCGGCCCGGACCTTCACCAGCAGATCGTTCTCCGCCGCCTGGAGTTCGCTCAAGTAGGCGACAACGGCCGCCTCGATGGCTTTCTGAAGATCGGCGTCGGAAAAGAGCAATTTGGAGAACTGCTGGTTCAGGTATCGCAGATGCGCCTGCTCGTCGCCCCCAAGGAAGCCGGGCATCTTGCTCCGCACCAGAACCCATTTTCCGCGCAGCGACAGCATCCGCTCCGCGAACGCTCGACTGCCGCGGCGCCGCTCGTTCATGAAGTACACGAAGGAGGCCACGCTCGCGTCGATGGCCTGGGCGGTACAATCGTCGGCCGTGTCGAGTTCGGGCGCGATCTTCGTCCGCCAGATCTCCAGTTTTTGCTGGCGGAGATCGACCGGGCGCGCGGGGTGAGATACGGGCTGGGGCCGAGGGGCTCGGCGCCGGTGGCTGAGGGCGTCCAGAGCGAAGATCGCCGCGCAGACCGCGAGTGCCCCGATGACCAGATAGACCAGCCGAGGTTTCCGCGATCCACCCGACCCCGGGCCGTCGCCGGTGTCCCGCCTGTCGGGAGGGGTGGACTGAGTTTCTCCGTCCGGCCGGGTCGACCGGTTCAGGTGGGATGTCGATGATCGCTGGATCATGGCCCGCGACTCCCCTGGCCGCGCATAAGGTTAGAGCTTCATCACACTTATACACCCACGGAGGTCCGAGGTTTCGGCTGGCGTGCCATCGGAGCCGGAGCAGCCTGGTCGCCGCGGCGACGAAGCGACGGGGCCGGTCGCGATGTAGGCGCGGAGTGGCATGGGCATCTTGCCCATGTTTGCCGGGGCTGCCCGTCTTTAGCACAAGACTGGGATTCACGGGCTGGGAAGCCCGTGCCACGGGCCACATCGCAACCGGCTGGAAGCGACGGGTCCGGCCCGCACCGGCCGGTCGCATCTTTGCAGCCCGTGCAGGGGATTCTGCTGGGGCGTCTTTGAGTCTGGGCTTGCCGAATGGAGTTCGCCGGGGTTTCTGCGTCCAGGTCCGTTTCCGGCAAGGTGGGATTTCGGGTTTTGACGGGACCCTTCGCTTCCGCTTGGGGCTCTGATTTGGATTCTGATGTGACCCTTCGGCATTGTGGGCGAGTTCATTGGGGTGCTACAGGAGCGGTGATGCCAGCCGGGCGAGGCCCAAGCGGAGGGACTCTACGAGGGGCAGTGTCGCGGGGTCGGCCGGCTCGACCCGCCGGGAGTGTGCGACGAGCGATTCGAAGTCCTGGTAGAGATCCTCGGTCAGGGCCCGGCTGTAGAGAATCGTGGTCAGCTCGAAGTTGAGGCGAAAGCTGCGTTCGTCCATATTGGCCGAGCCCACCATCGCCCAGTCCTCGTCAATGGCCATCACCTTGGAGTGCAACAGGACGGCGTCGTGCTCGTAAATCTCGACGCCCGCGGCGCACAGCTCGTGGTAGTAGCTTCTTCCGGCCCAGAGAACGACCCGGTGATCGGTGTTGGCGGGGATGAGCAGTCTGACCCGCACGCCGCGGTAGGCGGCTGACTGGAACGCAAGGATCATGGCGGAGTCCGGCACGAAATAGGGCGTAATCACGCAGATCGACGATCGGGCGGAGTGAAGGGCGGCCAGCAGCAACTGGTGCAGCACGTGTTCGCGCTGGTCCGGCCCGGAGGGGACGATCTGCACCACGTGATCGCCGACGAGTTGGGGTTCCTTGAAATACTTTTCCCCGACGAGGTCCTCGCGGGTGGTGTAAAACCAGTCGTGGGCGAAGACTTCCTGCAAGTGCAGGACGGCCGGCCCTTCGATCTTGAGGTGTGTATCGCGCCACGGACTGAACCGGGCGAGCCGGCCGCGGTATTCGTCACCGATGTTCTGGCTGCCGGTGAAGCCGGTGCGGCCGTCGATGATCGCTACCTTGCGGTGGTTGCGGAAATTGACCCGCCATCGTCCGCGGAGCGGTACCATCGGCAGCGACCAGGCGACCAGCCCGCCGGCCTCCTTGAGCGGCGCGAGAAACCGGTTGGACAACCGCCAGCAGCCGAGGAAGTCGAGCAGCAGCCGGCACTCGACGCCTTCGCGGGTCTTGGCGATCAGGAGGTCCCGGATCATCGCTCCGGTCTCGTCCGGCTGAAGAATGTAGTATTCCAGGTGCACGTGCGAGTGTGCGGAGGCGATCGCATCGCGGATCGCGGCGAAGGTGCGCTCGGCGTCCTGGTAGATGACCGTCTGGTTTCCGTGCGTCGGCGGATATGCGCCGAGGCGCTCCGTCAGTTTGACCAGAGGGCGCAGCGTCCGCTTGGCGTCTTCGGCGTCGTAGGTGTGTTCCATCGCCAGCCGCTCGCTGCGATGGTCCATGGACGCCTGCAAGCGCCTGCGGCTGCGGTGGCGCCGGACCCGGTGCCATTTTCGGCGAGGCTCGCTCAATGTGGCGAAGAGAATCAGGCCCAGGACGGGAACCAGGAGCAGGATGAGGATCCAGGCGAGCATGCCGCGGGGTTCCCGCGGCCGGCGGAGGAGCGCGACGATCACTACGAGGGCGCAGACCTCCGAGGCGATGGTCAACCATGTCCAGACCCACAGCGGAATCATTCCGTACTTCCGGAGAGAGGGCCGCGGCCCATTTCGACAAGTGTTGCCGCCAGGGATAGGCTATTCGGCGAAATCGCTTCGCACAAGGGGCGAGGCCGGTTGGCGGTATCAGGGATCAGGAGCGGCTTGCATGAATGGATTGGGTTCCATGTTCAGTCGGATTCTGGTGGCAGGGTGCATCTTGTGGGCGGTCGGGACGGCCCGAGGCGAGTCGCCCGCGCCCGCAAGTCGGCCCGATCTTCTGTGGATGTGGATCCAGGCGGGCGAGACGGTTCCGGATACCTACGGCGCCTTTCGCGGGTGGTTCGAACTCGATCGGGATGCCGAGATCGAACTGCGGACGATCGGTTCGAGCTGGTACGGGATCTGGCTGGACGGGCATTACGTCGACGAAGGCCCGGCTCGATTCCCCGCGGACCATCCGGAATACCAGACCCGCCCGCTCAAGCTGAGCGCCGGCCGGCACCTGCTGGCCGTGCAGGTTCATCACATCGGCGAGACGACTCGTCTCCTGGTGGACATGCCGCCGTTTCTTTATTGCCAGGTGGTCGCCGATGGCCAACCCATGCCGATTGATTGGCGTTGCTCCCGCCTGGCGGGTTACAAGGCCAGGTGCCTTTCCGCGTGGTCTATTTGCACGGCATGGTGCTGGACAAAGACGGCGAGAAAATGTCGAAGACCAAGCCCGAGACCAGCATCGATCCGCTCGACGTGATTCGCGAAGACGGC
>JAPKGY010000309.1 GCA_026647385.1 Phycisphaerae bacterium
TGATCCAGGATGCAATGGCTGGCTGGATAGAACTGGCGTTGGAAGATGGTCCGGCAGCGGCAGTTGCTTGAGGAACTCCGGACGACCGATGAATCTCCCCGGACCGGTCTCGGCTGGTAAGAGGGTGTGTCAGAAGCCCGGGAACCGAGTCCCTTTTGTGATGCAGGCTTCCCTGCCCGCATCGTGCAGCCAAGTCTCCACGGCGACTCGCCTGCGGAGAGATGGCTGCACCACAAAGCCCGGCGTCCCACACACCCTCCACGTTTTTTTCCCAGCGGACGGGCAGTCCGAACACCTGGCGGAGGATAAAATCTAACGGCGTATGCGAGAACCCCGGGGACGATCCCCATCTGCCCCGAGGCAGGTCCCCATACGGGAGCGGAGATGGCTGGCGTCGAGGAAAGGAACCGGTCGCGGCTGGCAGTTGCCCTCGGGGCGATCGGGCTCGGGCTCGTGATCGTGGGCCTGGTCCTGGTGATCCAACACGTCGACGAAACGGCTGCCAAGACTCCGCGCGCCGTCGCCCAAGGCGCGGTCACCGCCGACGCGATCCGGGGGGTTCTTTTTCTGGTATTAGTTCTGGTGGGAATCTTCGTGGTGGCCAGTCTGGCGTTCCTGCGCTGGAGCCGCGGCTTCCGCCGCTGGATTTTTCACAAACCCGCGCCAGCCACGCCCAGCGCCGACGTCTGGGCGATGCATCGCCTCCCGGAAGAAGCAGATAACCCCCCGTCGCGGGAGGGCGAATCGCCCGGGCCCGACGACGAGGAGAGCCAAGGCCCCGGGCCGGGCTGAGAGTCTGGCCGGGACCGACCGGTACCTACAGGGAGATCGCCTGTGAATTCGCAGCCTCCGACACCGCCGGACACGACAAGCGACACCCCTCTTGAGACTGAGCCGTTGCGCCCCACATCCGCCGCCGTTCAGACGCTGACCGCTCTGACGGTGTTCGCGGCGGTGGCCACCGGTTTTGGCCTGCTCACCGGCATTCTCGTCCTGGCGCTGAAGCCGGATTCCGATGCCGTCGTTCGCGTGCTGTCGCTGAGCGGCGTGTTGATCCTCGGCCTGCTCTCCTGCGGGGTCCTGGTCGCCGGGGTCGCGATCATTCGCCGGCTCGAACGTCTTTCCGAGCAGACCGCGGCCCTCGAACAGCACACCGCCATCCAGGCCCAGCAGTCGGCCGCCGCCCCGCCGCCCGATCGGCCTGACGGGGACATGGAAGCGATCCGTCGACAGCTCGCGGAACTGCGGGAAACGCTTCTCCTGCCGGAGGACCTTCGCCGCCGGCGATTCGAGACCCTCAAGGAGCGCGAGTTCACCACCCGCCTGGCCGCCGCGGAAAAACTGGCCAACTCCAATGACTTCCACCGGGCCCGCGAGCAGATTCAGGCCCTGGTCGACCGCTTCGGGCCCGACGACCGGACGCGGCAGATGGAGGCCCAGATCGAGCAACAGGCCCAGGCCGCCCAGGAGATGGACTTCCGCCACGCCCGCGATCAGATCAAGGACCTGATGTCCCTGAATCAGTGGGACCGCGCCGAGCAGCTCAGCCGGGAACTTTCCGAGAAGTACCCGCAGGCCAAGGACCCGCTCGCGCTGTTCCAGCACGTCTGCCGCGAACGACAACTCTTCGAGCAGCGGCACCGCATCCGTCTGTACGAGGAGATCCAGCAACTGGCCAACCAGCGCCGCTGGCAGGAGGCGACGCAGGCGGCCCACCAGTTCATCACGAACTTCCCGACCGGGCCGGACACCGACGCCCTCCGGGCCCGGCTCGACACCCTGGAGGCCAACGCCGAGATCCAGACCCGCCAGCAACTGGAAGGCGACATCAAGGAGCACATCCGCCGGCGCGAGTATTGGGACGCCCTGGCCGTCGCCCGACGGATCATCGCCGACTATCCCTTCAGCCCCCAGGCCAACGCGATGCGTAACCAGCTCCCGCGATTGGAAGAGCTCGCCCGCAGCCAAAAGGCATAACCGAGAACGGCTCAGGCGGCGCTTGGCCGTCTATGTCGGGGGAGGCCCCATCATCGGGGTCAAACACACCGGTGAACAGAAGAGAACCCGCCCGTCAGATATCCAGGTTCTTGACCAGAACGGCGTTTTGTTCGATGTACTGCCGCCGCGCGTCGACGTTGTCGCCCATGAGGATGGAGAAGATGCGGTCGGCTTCCCGGGCGTCAATTTCGAGTTGCTCGGGATCGTCGGCCTCGTCGGACACGACGACCTTCATCATGGCCCGGCGCTCGGGGATCATGGTCGTCTCGGCCAGTTCGGTCGCGTTCATCTCGCCCAGGCCCTTGAATCGCTTGATCTCCGCGCCGCGGGCACCCAGGGATCGAACGGCGCCGACCAGGGCGGCCAGATTGTCCAGCTCGACGGGCTCCTCGCCCTCGCGCTCCAACAGGAATCGCGCGGGCGGCAACGTGCCGTCGACCTGCTCGACGCGCTCCGCGTAATAGTCCTCCATGGAAACGCCCATGGCGGTCAGCTTGCGGAGAACGTCCTCCAGCACCCGGCACTCGGTCAGTTCCGTATGAATAATCCGGTGGGCGTTGCTCTCATCCGCGGCTCCGGCCGCCATCAGCGAGCCGGCCTCGATCACGGAGACCTCGCCCACCCGCTTGCGTTCCTCGTCGCAGAACCGCTCGAACTCCTCGTCGTCGTAGCCGAAATACTCCGTCATCTGGTTCTCGCCGGGCCTTTGCACGATCGCCCGGTAGCTCGGCAATCGCCCGTTTTCGTCCAGATGGCGGGTGACCAGTGTTCGCATGTCGATGTTGCGCCGGCGCAGAATCCGGTTGTTCTGTTCCATCTGTTCGAGCAGGCCGATGAGCCGCTTCAGTTCGTCCCCGGACAGGCGCCGCTCCCGACCGTCACGAAGCACAAGCGTGGTGCCGGTTAATCCCCATTCGGTCAGCCTGCGGTTCAGCACGTCGTCGTTCAGCACGTACTCGGTCTGTCTGCCCTTGCGCAGCAGGTAAAGCGGCGGCTGGGCGACGTACAGGTGCCCGCCCTCGATCAGCGGCCGCATGTGCCGGAAGAAGAACGTCAACAGCAGGGTACGGATGTGGCTGCCGTCCACGTCCGCGTCGCACATGATGATGACCCGGCCGTAACGCCGCTTGGTAATGTCGAATTCCTCGGCGCCGATGCCGCACCCGAGCGCGACGATCAGCGTCTGGATCTCCTCGTGGCTGAGCATCTTGTCGATGCGGGCTTTCTCGACGTTGAGGATCTTGCCCTTCAGGGGCAGGATCGCCTGGAACGACGCGTCGCGCCCGCTCTTGGCGCTGCCGCCGGCGCTCTGGCCCTCGACGATGAACAGTTCCGTGCTGTCGGCGTTCCGAAGGCGGCAGTCCCACAATTTGCTCGGCATGCCGCCGGTGTTGAGCGCGCTTTTGCGGGTCAGGTCGCGGGCCTTGCGGGCCGCCTCGCGGGCCAGGGCGGCCTGCACGCCTTTGCTCACCACCCGCCTGGCGTCGGCCGGGTTTTCCTCGAGAAAGTTGGTGAACTGCTCGTACATGACGCGCTCGACGAAGCTCTCCACCTCGGGGTTCATCAAGCGCACCTTCGTCTGGGCCTCGAACTGCGGCTCGGGGACTTTGACCGAGATGATGGCGGTCAACCCCTCCCGGAAATCCTCGCCGCTGGTCATCAGGTCGCCCTTGAGCAGATTCTCCCGCTTGGCGTAGTTGTTCATCGTTCGCGTGAGGGACGAACGGAAGCCCGACAGATGCGTCCCGCCGTCGATGTTGCGGATATTGTTCGCGAAGCAGATGACGTTCTCGGTATAGCCGTCGTTCCACTGCATGGCGATGTCGACGACCAGGCGCTGCTCCTCGTCCTCGGCGTGCAGAGCAATCACCTTGCGGTGCAGGGCCTCCTTGCCCTCGTTCAGGTGCTCGACGAATTCGCGCAGCCCGTCGTTCGAGCAGAAGCTCTCCTTTGCACCGGTTCGCTCGTCGACCAGGTTGATGCGCACCCCCTGGTTCAGATAGGCCAGTTCGCGAAGGCGCGACTTCAGCGTCTCATACCGAAAGTGGCAGTCCTCGAAAATCTCCGGATCGGGCTTGAACCGGACCCGCGTGCCGGTATCCGTGCAGTCGCCGATGACCTTGAGCGGGATCTGGGTGGCCCCGCGCGTGAAGGACATCTCGTGGACCTTGCCCTTCTGCCGAACCTGCACGCGCAGCCATTCCGACAGAGCATTGACCACGCTGATGCCCACGCCGTGAAGGCCGCCCGATACTTTATAGCTGCTGCGGTCGAATTTCCCGCCGGCGTGCAGAACGGTCATGCAGATCTCGACCGCCGGCCGACCGTTGATCTTCGGGTCCGGGTGGTCCATGGGGGCGACGGGAATGCCGCGGCCATTGTCGGCCACCATGCAGCTGCCGTCCGCCCCGAGCGACACCGTGATCTCCGTGCAGTAGCCGGCCATCGCCTCATCGATGGCGTTATCCACGGCCTCGTAGATCAGGTGATGCAGGCCGGCCAACCCCGTGTCGCCGATGTACATGGCCGGGCGCTTGCGCACCGCCTCGAGGCCCTCCAGCACGCGGATGCTGTGTGCATCATACGCCTGTTCCCCGGCCGCCTCGACCGGTGCCATCGGTTCGGGTTGCTGCCCGACATCCGTGCCGGCCGCCTGTTCTCTCAGTTCCTCGCCTTCCATACCTTTGCCTTCCCGGTTCAACGTTCGCTTCCGCCGACGCTAAACCGCACCGCTTGTACGCCGGCCTCCGGGACTTCCGATCGGAGCAGATCCACGAGCCGACGTTCCCACTTCAGCCGCAGGTGGTACAGGACTGCCGGCTCCGTTACTTCTATATAAAGTACGCCGCGCCGCAGACCCGCCAGCCGGATGTGATTCACCAGGGCGGAGCCGGCGTGCTCCAGCAAAACGGCCGACAATCGCCGACGCCACGCCGGCCCGGTCAGCCTGGGGCCCGCCATGACCGACCGAGCGACATCGCCAACCCGTTGGCTTCGATGCCCCCGGGTTCGGTTTTCCTGGACCCAGCGCAGTCGCCGCTCCTCGCGATCCACCGCCGATCCCCCGGCTGGCTTACGACAGGCTCACCGGCATCACCACGTACAGGAATCCCTCCCCAGCCCGAAGAATTCCCGGCCGGTTGCCATCCTTCAACTCG
>JAPKGY010000031.1 GCA_026647385.1 Phycisphaerae bacterium
TCGGGCCCCGAATGCCAGGCTCCACAGAGTGAAGGCGGGTTCCGACGCCCGTTGGTGGTTCCCCAGTTTCAAATCGCCGGTGCGCAACGCCTCCAGCGTCAACTTCAGCAGGAGCGACATCAAAGTACTCTCGCACCGAAGTACGGGTTCCGTCCGTTGCGGAACGAGTCCGCCGACGTGAGCCGCCAGCCGGAGACTCAACATGGCCCGATACTGATGCGGGTACAGGCGACAGAACAGTTCCTCCGCCTCCCACAACGCGACGATCCGCTCCCGCGGACGGCCTGGGTAGCCAAACGCCTGCTCGAAGAATTCGATCT
This sequence comes from Phycisphaerae bacterium, assembly GCA_026647385.1. Taxonomy (GTDB): domain Bacteria; phylum Planctomycetota; class Phycisphaerae; order UBA1845; family PWPN01; genus JAPKGY01. The sequence goes on from JAPKGY010000031.1 coordinate 321, forward strand.
GCCGGCTGATGATCTGGGACAAGTTCTGCTCCAAGATGAACCGTTCCTTCCCGCTCACAGCCGGCGCGGTCGGCCAGGCGGCCGTCCGGAGTCCGCACCCCGACCCCGCTCGATCGCTCGTCGGGGCGCCGGCGCCCGGTCCCACTCTCAACGCGACGAAGCGGCGGCCGGTCCGCAGGTTCCACGGACGCTCAACAGGGATGAAACCTGCGAGTGGGCGCACGTTGGGTTCGACCCGCACCCCGGCAGGCACACGAGTGGAACTCCAAAGGCAGGCTTGTGTTGGGTGAGGTTTCCGGCCGCTATCGGAAGCTCGCCTGCCCCGATCTCATGGACTGGATGCGGGTCGATGCGCCCGCCACCACCAGGATTCCCAGGACCAGAAAGGTGAATCCACTGGTCCCGGCATACCAGGCCTGGGGATCGAGGGTGATCGGCGTGGCCAGCAGCATGCGGATGGTGAAGAGGCCCACCACCAGAGCGAGAAGACCGGCGCGAAGCAACACGATGGTCGCGCCCGCGCAGACGATCGCGCACATCGCCCATCCGACGGCGGTTCCCGCATCCGTACTCAGCGCGTAGAGGGGGGTCGATACCAGCAGAAACGCCAGACCGGTCAGCCACGACCTCCGCAGCATGAGCCTGAGCAGAAGCATGAGCACAATGAACATCATGCCCCGGCCGATCGCCAGCAGCAGAGCATGACTCAGCGCCTCCAGGCCATAGCGAAAGCCCGCCAGTCGGCCGAGGTCGTATTCGGAACCCGGAACAAACAGGAGGGGTGACGGGTGGCCCGTCCAGACCGGCAGGAGCGCATTCACCTGCTGCAGCAGCACGACGCCGGCTCCAAACGCCGCTCCCGCCAGAACGTGGTAGCCGACCAGCGGGTCCCGCCAGCCGCCGGCCAGAGCGCGACTCCAGGAGATAATCGAGTGAGGCCAGAATCGGCGCACGTACGGCTCGAGTGCCAGGTAATACACCCAGGCAACAAACGCGGTGAAGACAGCCACGCGCATGGCGTTCAGAACGTTCGGCGCGGTCACGGCGTATTCGGTGCCCGCGCGTTGGCGAACCGCCCACAGAAGTGATTCCAGGATCGCCACGAAGAGAGCGAGGCGAAACGCCCCACGTCGATCGCATGTGCCGTCGCGCAAGTTTTTCCACGCGAGCCCCAGGCTGACCGCGAGCGTGATCAGGAACAGCGCTGCCGTCAGCTCGGCGGCTTGAAGTCTGCTCCTGTACGGACGAGACTCTCCCATCGACTCGAGCTCCCAAGGTCCGCGGACCGCGAAATAGACGATGTGTGGGCCGACCGCTGCTCCCTCGACGCGCACCATCTCCTCGGGGTCCCCCGGGACGCCTGGTTCCCACGCAACCACTCCGTCCGCATGGACGGGCGGAGGTTCTGAAACGGTCGCCGGTTGGAATGCGGGCAGCTTCAGACCCGCCTGCTCGAAAAAGAAAGACCAGTCCGGTCGGGTCGGCGCTCCGGGCCCCGACGTCGCCCTGGGGGGCGGCGATGCGTATTCCAGCAGACGCCCCTGCGGGTCCAATCGGATCCTCGTTCGCGAGGCGACCGGATCGGGCCGAGCGACGGTTCGCAGTTCCGGAAACACGGAAAGCAGGCTGCCGCTCCGCCACGCGCTCCGGCAATCGAACGAAACGACCGGCGTCGGAGTCGCAGCCGATGTGGCCTTGTCGAGTTCACCCGCTCGCAGCAAGTACAACCCGCGCGGGTCGATTACGAAGCTTCCCGAGAGAGGCGGCGGCGGATCGTCCGGATTGGCCGCCTGCAGGATCTGTCGGGCGCGATCTTCGAGCACGTCGGGCGACTTCGTCAGGCCCGACTGAACGAAGAACGACGTCTTCATGCTGAGCAGCGCGGCTATCCCCATGGCCACGACGGCCAGAAGGAACATGCCCGCCATCGTCGCGGGGCGCATGGGGCGGTCGCTTCTGGAGTGAACCAGCAGGGTCGGCGACGGCAACTCGCCGGCGGCCAGCGCGGCCGCCAGCGGATCACCACCCGGCAGGCCGGACAGGATCTCATAGACCGTGGCGGGGCGTTGATCGGGCTCCCGGGCCAGGCACGCCAGGATGACGCGATCGAACGCGGGACTCAACTCGGGAACGTGCTCGGAAGGGGGGATGGGCCTGGTTCGGGCCGCCTCGCCTCTTGACGGGAAGGGTCTCTCACCCGTCACCATCTCGTACAGGATCATCCCGAGCGCATAGATGTCGCTGCCGATACTGGCCGGTTGTCCCTTCAGCAGTTCCGGAGCCATAAAGCGGGGCGTACCCGCCAACTCCGACGGCCTGCCCGGCGATTCCGCCAACGCCGCGATCCCGAAGTCGGTGATCCGCACCCGGCCTTGTCCGTCGAGCATGATGTTCGCCGGTTTGAGGTCCCGGTGCAGAACGTTTTGACTATGGGCGGCCGCCAGACCTGTGCAGAGCTCGCGAGTGATCTCCATGGCCTTGTCCACGGGCAGCCGGCCGATGCGTTTCAGCAGCGTCGCCAGGTTCTCTCCGTCGATGTATTCCATCGAGATGAATGCTTCGCCGTCCGCGTCCCCCACGTCGTACACCCGGCAGATGTAACGATTCGTGATCGCCAGACAGAGGCGGGCTTCGTTGTAGAAGCGGGCCAGCCAGGCCGGGTCATCCGCCCGGCCTTGGGTGATGAACTTCAGGGCGACAGGACGATTCAGCTTCAGGTCGTCCGCTCGGTAGACCTCGCCCATCCCCCCTTGGCCCAGGAGGCTGACGATGCGATATCGATCGGCCACCACGCTTCCGGTGGTGAATCGAGGCGCTTCCGCCATGAGGGGCGGCGCGGCGGGTGTCCGTCCTAATGCACTGCTCGGATAATCGTCGGTGACGGTTGCGGCGGGATCGATCAGCGTGGCGGGATGGTGGTGCTTCAGCAGAGAATCGACCTCGGCCCGGAGATCCGGGTCGGAGCGGCAAGCCTGGTCGAGAAAGGGCGTCCGGGCTGCCTCGTCCAATTCGCAGGCAGCCAGAAAGAGTCTCTTCACCCGGTCCTGACGTTCCTGGTTCATGGTGTCGAATCTTCACCCGCCAGCTCCCGGCGCAGCCATGCCCGAGCCATTGTCCATTCGCCTTCGACCGTGCGCTTGGATACGCCGAGTACGTCCGCCACCTCCGCCACATTGAGCCCGCCGAAGAATCGTAACTCGACGACCGTCGCCTGGCGGGGATCGACCTGCGCGAGTTTGGCGAGAGCCTCGTCTAACGCCAGCACGTCTTCGTCGCGCCGAGGAGAAAGCGCGATCTGATCGTCCAATTGAATGCGGGCTCGCCCGCCGCCGCGCTTGATGCGATGTTTGTGACGGGCGTGATCCACCAGGATCCGCCTCATGGCCTGGGCACCCACGGCGAAGAAGTGGGTCCTGCCTCTCCAATTGACCCGGCTTTGGTCCACCAGCTTCACATAGGCTTCATGGACGAGGGCGGTCGGAGACAGCGTATGCCCGGGGCGCTCGCCCTTCAGATAGCGGGCAGCCAGGTCGTGAAGCGAATCATAAATGAGGCAAAAGAGCCGTTCAGCAACCGCCCGGTCGCCCGCGACCATGTCGTTGACGATCCGGGTAACCTCGGTGGAGTCCCCTTCAGGCATGCGGTTGCGCCCCTCAGGAGGTGATTCCAAAGCGAACCGTTGGTATTATTATCCATCACTCGCCCGGGGACAAGAAAAACAGGGACCGAGGGCGGCCTGGCGCACAGGCCACCCCGCGGTTCCCCGTACAACCCCCCAATCCTGCCTCAGCCGAGGACCGGGCTCTCCCTCATTCCGGGCAGAACCGGGGTCGGTTACGCAAGGCCTACGAGGCCAAGCACCGGTTTGAGCAGTTCCTGAACGCTTTGGCACCCCGGAATCGCCAGCGCAGCCAACGCCGTGCCGCTCGACAGGCCGGCCCATTTCTTCCAGTTCTTGAACACCATTTTGTGGCTCCATCACATGCGCGGAATGACCGTGTTCGCGGGCTCCTCCGCTTCCACGCAATCGCGGCAGGCCCGGGTATTCGGTTTGACCGTTTTTCAACGCGATGGCCGGCTGCAAAACCCGCAGCCGTCTTGACGGTTCTTTGGATTGGGCATCACCGGTCGCTCACGCGGAGCACACGCTGGCTGGGAAAATGGGGACGGGCTCCGCCCGTGCAGCGCCTCCGGCGACGGGAGGTTCTTTGCTTTCAGCCACTCCCTGCCCCCCCGGCGTATCGTTCCGAGGTGCTGCCCGCCCCCATTCTGCCCGCTTCCGGAGGGCTTTCTTTACCGGAACCGGTCGGTGCAGGGCACAAAAAAGCCGGGCCTGGCGGTTCGTCCACCAGGCCCGGCTTCGTGTGGGTTCTAACTCGGCTCCGCCGGTTACGGGCAGGTCGCCGGCATCGAGAACAGCGAATCGATGCGCCCGCGGATGGCGACGAAGTCCGAAGTATTGATCGCACCATCCGCGTTGACGTCGGCCCGGAAGGTGCTCGCGCCGACCGCCAAGCCGATCCGGCCTCGAACGTAGACGAAGTCCGAGGTATTCACCACGATCGGCGATCCGCCCGAAGCCTCGCCGGCCAGCACCTGCCAGCAGTGGGTCTGGGTCGTCGTCTGCCCGACGTCGCAGGCGGCTGCGATGCCCGGATAGCCGATGGTGAAGGTCGCCCGGTTGGCGATGCCCGTCAGGCTCACCGTCAGGGTGTCACCCGCGACGACGATCGAGCTCACCGTGCCGCTGCTGACCGAAACGTCCGAGTTGTCGTTGTTCACCCGCTGGATCGGCTGGTTGAACACCGTCACGATCCTGCTCGGGCCTTGCAGCGAGGTGGCCGGCACCCGGCCTTCCCACGAACCCGAGGCCACGTCAAAGTCGCCGTAGGTCCCGTGGGTCTTGCGGGACACCGAGCTGACGACCGCGAGCGGATCGCACAGCCCCTCATCCACCTCGCCGTCGCAGTCGTTGTCCTCGCCATCGGGCAACTCGGGAGCGCCGGGATAGCTGTCCGGGTTGGTATCGTCGCAGTCGGTGTTGTCCGCGACGTAACCCGGCGGCGCGCTGCACGCCTGGATCGGGACGTCCGGGTCTCCGTACCCGTCGCTGTCGGCGTCGGCATGGAACGTGAGCAGTACGCCATCGTCAATTTCACCGTCGCAGTCGTTGTCCACGCCGTCGCAGACCTCTTCACTGGGCGCACCCGGAACGGCGTTGCACTCCGTGCCCGTTCCGTCGAGCGTGCACACCAACACGCCGGCGGCCTGGCAGGCACCGATGCCGGCCAGGCAGGCACTGCCCTTGTTCGGGAAGTCCTCGTCGGTCAGGCCGTCGCAGTCATTGTCCACGTCGTCGCACAGTTCGGCGCTGGGCGCACCCGGAACGGCGTTGCACTCCGTGCCCGTCCCGTCGAGCGTACACACCAACACGCCGGCGGCCTGGCAGGCGCCGACGCCGGCCGAGCAGGCACTGCCCTTGTCCGGGAAGTCCTCGTCGACCAGGCTGTCGCAGTCGTTGTCCAGGTTGTCACAGACCTCGGCCACGGGGCCGCCGCCCGTGCAGACGCCGGCCAGGCAGGTTTCGCCGGTGGTGCAGGCATCCCCGTCGTCGCACGAAGTGCCGTCGGTCACCGGCGTATGCACGCACGCGTTGCTTACGCACGTATCGTCCGTGCATTCGTTGCTGTCGTCGCAACTGGTCGCCGAGCCGCCCGTACACGAGCCGCTCTGGCAGGTTTCACCGGTCGTACACGCGTCACCATCGTCGCAGGCACCGCTCTCCTCGATCACGGTCACCGTGACATCCGCCGTGGAGGGAGTGCATCCCTCGACGGAAATCGTCCAGCGCAGGGTAATCGGGCCGGCGCCGCCGGTATGAGTGAAGGTCGCGTCCGGAGTTGCGGCATCGGGGCTGAACGTGCCCGTCCCGCCGCTCTCGACCGACCAGGCCCCCGTCCCCGAGGTCGGCGTATTGCCGCCCAGGCCTGCGGTGGTCCCGCCGGCGCAGAGGGTCTGCGGTCCGCCCACCGTCGCGGTGGTCGGCGGATCGACCGCGGTCACCGAGTAGGTGTACGTACCATTGCCCACGTTGTTGCCGTTGTAGCCCTTGATGTGCAGATACCAGGTACCCGCCGCCGTCGGGGTCCTCGCCAACGTGCCGGTCGTCCACTGCGTCTCGGTGTCAGTCCAGGTATGGGTGTCGGACTGATTCCACGCGTAACGATAGCGCTCGACACCGCCCTCGCCGAAGCCATGCCCCTCGGCCGTGGACCAGGTCACCGGGCTGCCCACGCACACCGTCGTCACATCCGGGACGATCGCGTCCGCATCCGGCGGAACCGAGAGCGTGTAGATGCTCTTCGCGCTCAGCGAGAGGTTCGCGAACGGATTGTCGAAACCGCAAGCGCCGTAGGCGTGCGGCCTCCGGGTGTACTCCGTATTGGCGGTCAGGCCCGTTTCCGTCCATTCCGTCGCGTCGGCGGGAAGGTCGGGGGACAAGAGGGTTCCCCACGGCCAGTCCGAGCAATCGCGCACGTGATAACCGATGTGACTGTTGTTGGCGTCATTCTCGTGCCACTTCCACGTGATGCTCTGCGTATCGACCGCCACCGGGTCATCGACGATGGGTGGCGACGGCGTGACCAGGATGCTGTCGAGGCTCACGCCGCCGCTGGCCGCCGAGCCGCCGCTGCTGCGCTGGATCGCGACCCGGATGGTCGTCGTGCCGCTCGCCGCCGTGGTCATGTCCACGCCCTTGCCCGACCAGACATCGTTGGTCGGCGTCGAGGTCGTGCTGGACCCGCCCATGGCGATGTAGACCAGCAGGTTGCTCGATGACGCATCGAGCTTGAAGATCGGGAAGAACCGATGCCGCTTGCCGTTCGGCAGGTTCAAGGCCTGCTGGATGCCGGCCCGGGTGTTCGAGTCGGCACCGGTGTCATACCACGCGATGTGCTGCGAATTCGTGGTCCCGTTATAGCCGGAGCCGGCTGCATACGTGGCGCTGCTCCCCACACCGACGGTGTACTTTTCCCAGAAGTCCGCCAGACCGCCGGTGAACCCGTCCTCGAAATCGTAGTTCTCGACGCAGGTCCGGGCATCGGTCGTCGCGGTCAGCGTTGTTGGGGCGGAGTCTCCCCCGCTGTTATAGGCCACGACCTTGCGGGTGTACTCCGTGGCCGGCGTCAGGCCAGCCTCGGTCCAGGACGTCGCATCCGCGCCCAGCGTCTGCAGAACGGTCGTGCCATCCGCCGCGTAGACCTTGAATCCCGTCTCGTCGCTGGATTCATCCGTCCAGTTCCACTGGATCGCGTTGGTCCCCAGAACGGTCGGAGCGGCATAACCCGGTTGCGCGGGCGGCTGCCCCAATGCACAACCCGTACACGTTCCCGAATTCGGCGAGCCGACGGTGTTACCCGCCGCGTCCTGAACGCTGGCGACCGTGATGGTGATATCCCCGCCGGGGACCATCGCCCCGCTCGACCAGGTCAGCGTATAGGTCTTACCGGTCTTCAAGGCGACGCTGTCCGGGCTCGCGGCCAGTGTCCCCTGGCCGGTGCCCGAAAGCGTGTAATTGCTGGCCGTCGTGACGCCGGACCCCATGGCATTCGTTTCCGTGAAGGTCACGTCGACCGCCAATCCGGAGATCACGGAAACGGATGCGACCGTGGGCGCGGTCGTGTCCACCGTGACCGTCAACGCGGACGACGGGCCGGACTCGCAGTCCCCCGTCGCCGTGGCGGTGATGTTGTGGACGCCCTCCGACAGCGAAATGTCGATGCCGCTCGCGTACTCCGCCACCGTCCCGGTAGCCAGGACCGTACTGCCTTCCTTGATGTTGATCGTACCCGAGGTGGCCGTCCCGCTCATCGTCAGATTAGTGGTATTCTGGGTGAGGTTGTCGGTATCGGACGAGCCCGTATCGTCGGCCGCGGCCAGATCCGGAGCGCCGGGCACGGCCGGCGGCGTGCAGGCGGCCGCGATGGTGATGTCGTCGAAAGCCGATGCAAAGTGCGTCGTCGGAGTGGCTCCGTTCTTCAAATACACGCGGACGTCGAGAGAACCCGACTCGCTTGCGTTGGCCGTCACCGACATCGCCTGCCACGACCCCGTGGTGGTGAGTTGGGTGCCCACCGTCTCGGTGCCTCCCGTCGGCAGGGCTGCGATCTTGACCCGTGAATTGCTACGTCTCGGGTAACCCCAGCCGCTCACCGTATAGGAACCACTTGCGGTTAGTCCGGTGATGGTTTGCTGGAAGTAGATCTCGTGAGTCTCCGAGTTGGAGTACATGGCGGCGAACTTGGTGCCACCGTGCGCCGAAACCGCGCCCGCGTTGGCGGCGGTCTGGCTCAGAGACCCGTAAATCATGTTCCCCAGGTTGCCCGGGCAGGCCACGCACACGTGCGACCAACTGGTCAGTCGGCCGGAAGTGTTCGCCCCGCCCCAGGTTCCCGCTTCGCAGTCCCCGTTGGCCACGGTCTGCGCTGACGCCGTTCCGGTCAGCACCAGCGACACCACCGCTGCCAGGGAAATCCACGGAAATCGCTGTCTTGCGTTTCCAAGCAACATGACCGCCTCCTTCGTCAGAGTGACATGTCCATAAACTCCCCGCCCTTCGCGCTCGGCGAAAGCGGGTCTGGTACCCAGCCGCCCGTATCGGATTGACTTTGGATCGCGACGTCCCCTCGTGCATTCCATCTCCGCACACCCCGAGCGGTCTTGACGTACCTGGCTGCACGATTGAGATGGAATGCCTCTCGACCCTCGACGCCCATTCTACCGATGTGCCCGACAGTGAGCAAGTTAAATCCGCACTGTAGAAGACGCCTTTCGGGGAATGCTCGCCTCGGCGTTTCGGTTTATGCACGCGATTCCGTCGTCGTTTTTCAGTACCACAGAAAGGCGGTTCACCTTATGCCCGTTTCGGTGCCTTCCAGGCCGTCCCGCATGGTGGCAGAAGCTTGGCGCCGGGGATGGAAAAAACAACGGGCTCGGTGAACGGGTTCCGCCAGTCCGGCGAACCTGAGGCGGACCGCCTTTGTGGCGTCCGGAACCCCCCAGGCGTTTTCCGGGATCATGCACGCGAATCGCGTCGATCCATGGCCGTAAGGTCCCATGGGCGGACTTCGCCCGCCAGGGGCTGGCCTCGGGGATCGGCTGCTTTGACTGGGTGACCGGACCCGTCAGGGATTAGGGGGAAGGCGGCCGTTCCATCCCGCGACCACCGGATCGGTCCGGTTGAAAATCCACGCGATGGGATACATGGGCAAGCCGTACTGATTCCGCCCCAGCGAGTCCAGATCCTTCATGAGAAGTCTATGGAACTGAATGTGACCGTCCACGTACGCAATGTTCAGGCCCCCCAGGTGCCGGACCGGGAATTCAATCTGGTTGTACTGATCGTTTCTGTCCCGCAGTTCCCATCGGCCGGCGCCGTTGCAATCGTCATTGCCGTACTCGGGGTAGAGAACGCTCGTCGACTGCCGTTTGATCGAGGCGGACTTATGTGCATGGGTCAGCTCGGTGCCGGTGTCGTTACGGATGTACATCATGTCGGTCGCGTAGCCGTAGCTGAGCATATACTCGACCGATTTCGTCGTGCCGTCAGGGAACAGCCGCGGGGCGGTCTGGGAGGTGGTGTGGTAGTACTGGTCCTTCGGGCAAAGGTACCAGTCCAGCGCGGAGTAGAAGATGTTGGGGTCGGGGGGGTTGATGCGCGGGCACTTCTTCCAGTCTCGGAACTGCGGCGGCGTCCCCTTGTGGACGTACTTGTGGACCATTTCAAAGGGTTGCGCGCCATAAGCGGCGCCTCCACCGGGCCGCTTCGTTGCATCGTAGGGGAACGCATCCACGTTATCGTGGAGGTAGTACAGCGTCGCCTGATGGAGTGTCCGCAGGTTGGTCGAGCAGGTGACCCGGCGGGCCTGTTCGCGGGCTCGGCTCAAGGAGGGAAGCAGAATCGAGACCAGCAGGGCGATGATCGCGACAACGACCAGCACTTCAATCAGAGTGAAGCCCTTGGCCGTTCGCTCGGCACGCCGACACCCATCCATTCGTCGAAGGCAATCGACTACCATGGTTCTTGCGACCCCACGTTATCCATGGAGATTCTGGCGCGCCTGTGCGCGCTCTCTCCATGCAATTTTACTTACCGGACGGCCCTCCGCTATAGCTGAACGGAGAATGGGGTATATACGCTCATCCCTTGCCGAATAGCCTGCGATTCGCCACTCAACCGGCCTGCATTCCCGGGAAACAACGGGGTGGCTCTGGAAAGACAGGCAGCGATGGGCGGGGCGGTTGAGAGGTCCCCGACCGACGGCCGGCTCACCCGCTTCTGTGCAGCGCGTCTGGGTATGGGGCGCCACCCGATCGGAGGCCGGGGTGTCCGAATCGAAGATGCCCCTTACACTGGTCTAAAGGCGGCGGTCCGCGAATTATCCTGATTCTTTATTAATTAAAGCCGTACCGCCGAAAAACGACGGGGCAGCCGCGTTTTGCTGCCGAATGTGCCCGCCCGATCGCGGGGGCTTCCAGAGCCATCCAAGATGGAGGAGAGCTCGCCTTGTCCGACTCAGGCCAACCCGCCGGTTTGACGCGTCGTCGATTGATTGAATGGTTGGTCGGCGTGGGGGGCGTCATCCTGGCCGCCCTGCTCTTTGGCCGGGCCTTCGCCTTTCTCTGGCCTACCGCGGAAACCGAGCCGGTCGACCCATCGCAGGAGGTCGGCGCCGTTGACGGCTGGGAACTCTGGAGAGCGAAAAAAGTCATGGTGGCCGGCAGGCCCGTCCTGGTCATCCGGACGGACCAGGGCTTTGTGGCCCTGTCGGCTGTCTGCACCCATCTCGGCTGCCACGTGGAGTTCGACGCCGTGGCCCGAAGAATCCATTGCCCCTGCCACGACGGCCTTTTCGATCTGGAAGGCCGCGTGCTCGGGGGGCCCCCGCCTCAGCCGTTGCCGAAGTACACGATCCACGAAGATCAGGGAAAAGTCCACGTGTCGCCCTGAGGCATGTCCGGGCTGGTTAGCGCGACAGGGCCTTGGCCAAGGCCCGGGACAGGAAGTGCCGCTGGACGGAGGAGGTGAGCGAAGAGGCGGGCTGGCCCCGGTAATGCCAGGTGTTGCGACCTTCGGCCTTGGAAAGGTA
>JAPKGY010000310.1 GCA_026647385.1 Phycisphaerae bacterium
GGACGAGCGCATGGTCGGGCTGCGGGGGGCGAAACATCTCGAGGCTGTTTTTCCAGGGATTCATCACGGATCTCGCTCATCGAAGGTTTGTTGAGTGGACACTCCACATTCGTTCAGAGCGCGGGTCGTCAAATCCACGAGCGGCCGCGGGTCGTAACGGCTGGCGGTCACCCAAAACGGACGGCTGGCAACGCGCAGCGCTCGCCATGTGCCGTCTTTCGAAGTCAGGCTTCGGCACATGGCTGCATGCTCCTCGACAGCGGCGGACCTGCCGGACAGGTGCAAGGCGATCACCAGATCCGAATGGATGTTCCCGGAAACCGCCGTCGACTCGATTCGTTCGCAGACCTCCGGCGACAAGTGGAGACCACCGACGTCCAGGCTTTCGTCGGCGATCGCGGACCGCGACGTCGGCCGGCTGCGCGGGCCTTCAGCGACCAGCCTCGTGGCGGCGAGATGGCGACGGCATTCCTCCAGGCAGGCTCGTCCGCTCCACAACGGGGCCCAGGCCACCAGGAAAGGCCGCCGCCCATCTTGCCACAAGGCCATGGCTGCCAGGGCTGCACCAAAGCGAATACCGAGGAGCCCGATGCGATCCGCGCCGGTCCGGACGGTCAGATGGTGAGACGCCTCGCGGATATCGTCAGCCCAGTGCCGGGGTCCGGCGTCGGCCATCGATCCGTCGCTTTCGCCGGTCCCGCGGTAATCGAAGCGCAGGACGTGAAAACCCGCGCGGCCAAGAGCCCGGGCGGCCAGGGTCATGACCCGCGCGGCGCTCTTGCGCTCCTCGCCGAACGGCGGGCACATGACGATGCCCCATTTGGAGGCATGCGTCGGCACTCGATGCAACATGCCGCGCAGGGTCAAGCCCTCTACTTCAAAGCTTTCAGCCGTTTCAGAAGGAAGCATGGCTTTCCCTCTCGATCCGCCTATCGAGTTGATTCACGAAGTCGCGTATCGACTCGATCACCTGTCGCGACCATGAGGCGGAGGAGAAGTTGTGATCCGCCCCCTCGATCACCACGAACCGACGGTCGATCCCAGCCTGCCCGGCCTCGGCGCGGTATCCGGGCATGTACCGTCGCATGAGCGGATCGGCGCCGCCGTAAATGAACATCTGCAAGGACGATTGGGGGCCCTGGCTTGCACGAGCGATCGCGGCCGCCGCCCCGCGGCAATCGCGCCGGCGATCGCGCCGGCTCAGGCGCTGGATCAGGCCTTGCAGGATGGGCCGGGGATGAACGTCGCCTCGAAGAACACGCCGCCAGGTGTCGGCGCGGGTCAATCGACGCAGGTATCCGCGGGTATAACGCCCGGCTTCCTCGAAAGACCGGCCATAACCGGCAGGCGTGACGTATCGCCCCGTCGAGCACGCCACGACGCCGCGCACCGTTGGCAGGCACCTGGCGGCGAGCAAACCGACCTCGGCACCGTAACAGATTCCCACTAGAGCGGTGGCGTCAACATGGGCTTGAGCTCGAAGCACCTGTTGCGCGGCGATGGCGTCGGTCAGTCCGATGTCTCCGGGCGGCGGCCCTTCGGGCCCCTGGCTATCGCCACATCCTCGATAATCGAAGCGGAGACATGGAAAGCCGTCGGAGGCGAGTACGTCGGCCAATCGCACCCACAGGTTGTGCGGGCCGAGCCGGCAGCCGTCGTCGCTGTTGAGCATGAGGACGCCGAGTGGACGCCGCGCGATGCCGCGGATCGGCAGGTCGAGCATGCCGTGCAGGGTCGCGCCCTCGACCTGAAAACTGATGGAACGCCGCTCGCGCTTGATCGCGGTGGGGCGAGGCATTTCGGAGGGATCGCACGAGGGGTACGGCTCCCGTGTCTTCGTGTGCGTTTCAGCGTTCACGCGTAGGCTCCCATCTCGTCGGCGAACGGCTCGTTTTCGATCAATCGCGCGAAGAATTCGCCATCGGCGGAAAACAACAATCCCCACCGCTTGCGAAGCAGGAGGGACTTTGAAAAGAGGATCGAACGATATTCCTCGCCGAACGAGCCGGTGGTGACGTGCCCAAGGTGGTGCAGGTCCGATTGGCCGTCGCACACGACGGTGTACCCGGCGGCTCGCATCCGGCATCCGCACTCCACGTTCTCGAAACCGAAGGGGTCGAAGGCGGTATCGAAGCCGCCGAGATCCCGCATCGTCTTGACGCGGCTGACGAAGTTGCCGACCGCCTGAACCGGGCGCACGGCCTGCCAACGGGGATCCGCGATCGATTTGCCCACGCCCAGTGGAACGACCTTGCCGCGGGGATGGATGGCGTAACCGGCGCATTCCAATTCGGCGGGCCGAGCGATGTTCACGATTCTCGGACCGACCATGCCGACGGTTTCGTCGTCTCGCAGGATCGCGACGGCTCGACGCAGCCAGAGTCGGTCGTTGCAGAGGATGTCGTTGTCGATGAACGCGACGAACTCGCCCTCAACCTCACCCAGCGCCAGGTTTCTGGCCGTACAGGCTCCCAGATTGGTCGGGTGGCTGCTCACCCGAACGAAGACGGTATTGGCGCGCATGCGACCGGCGAACGCATGGAGGCTGTCCTCCACCTCGAGCCCGGCGCCGTTGTCGACCACGAGGATTTCGATGTGGGGATAATCGCACGCCGCCACCGACCGCAGGCAGGCGGTTGTGACGTCGGGCGAGCCGCAGGTCAGAACAACGATGCTGACTCTCGGCCATCGGGTCTCGTCCTTTCGCCGGTTCACGACGCCGCCTCCCCGGCTGTTCGCCGCGCTTGTTCAACGTAGGCAGCCGCCGCGCGAATGGTGGCGAAGTTCGGCAGGTCCAGGTCCTCGGGTGGAACGCGGAGGGAGAAGCGATCTTCCAGCCAAAGGATCATCTCGAACAGGCCGGCGGAATCCACGGCATACTCCTCCACCAGGGAGGCATCGGGATCCAACTGCCCGGGAGACGCAGCCACCTTCAGCGTACCCGTCAGGAACGAGGCGATTTCATGCTGGATGTCCACTTGCTCACCTCAGAAATTGGCCAATGCGCCATTCATCTTCGCTTGCTTCAGCGCGAGCCGACTGACCAGCCAGGCCGTCGGCAGCATCAACACGGAGAACAACAACAGCGGGAACAGCGAACCGCCCATCCGGGACACCGGCTGCCCCAGCAGCAGCGCTGCCCGGAACGCGTCCAGGGCATGGGTCAGGGGCACGAAGAAAGCCACGTTCTGGAGCCAATTCGGCAGTTGATTGACCGGGAAGAGAACTCCGCCCAGAAGCGAGGCGACGCTGACGGCGAACCAGTTCAGCGGATCGCCGCGTTTGAGGAGAATCAGAAAACTGGCGGACAACACCCCCAGGCAGAGAAACGCGGGCACCGTCAGGAGCAGCGCCAGGCCGGCCGCCCACCAGTCGGGCTGATGCAGGCGAAACCCGAATGCGCCCGCCACGAGCAGGCAGAACGCGACGCGCACGGTCTCGAACAGAAACTGCCAGAAGGCCGACAAGACGAGAATGGTCATCGGCCGGGTCGGTGAAACGAACATAATCTCCAGGGTTCCCTGGTTCATCGCCTGGCGGACGGCGGTGGTCGTTCCCGCCAGAGCGGCGTCCAGATAGCGTGCGATCGCCACGCCGATGACGACAAAAGCGAAGTAGTCTCCGCGATAGGGGCCGAGGGCGTCCGGCGACCGGCCCGAATCGACGAGCCCGGCCACGAAGTAGAAGGTGGCCACGGTAAAGAATACCGTGGCGAACGACCACACGAACTGGAATTTGTAACTCGTCTCGACTCGGACGTCGCGAATGACGAACGCGACGAGCTTTCGGCCGACCTGCCGCCACACCGATCGCCAGGGCCGGCCCGCCGATGGACCACGAAAGGCTTCGACATGTTCTTGCATGGTCATGCGGGTCACGACACACCCCCTCCGACTCCGACCAGGTCGTCGCGCGAGGCCTTCCACTCGCCAGCGGCGGCACACGTCGCCAGGCGTCCTCCCGCGAGTTGGATCACGTCGTCGCTGACGTCGCCCACCTCCTCCATGCGGTGGGTCGACCAGACGACCGACCGCTGCCCTCCCGCACGGACCCAGTCCCGGACGTATCGCCGCAGATGCCGATCCCAATGCGGATCGAGGCTGTTGGTCGGCTCGTCCATGATGAGGACCTGAGGGTCGTGCAGCAGCGCGCGAACGATCGCCAGACGCTTGCGCATTCCCGACGAATAATCGCGGAAATGCCCGCCCGATCTGCCCAGCAGGCCGAACTGCTCCAGCAAGGCGTCGATGCGTCGCGCCGCCGCGCGTCGGGGGATGTGGTACAAGCCGGCGAAGAACTCGAGGTTCGCCCGGGCGCTGATTCGCCAGAAGAAGCTGCGTTCGTCGGTGGGCACGTAGCCGATTCTCATGCGCGCCGCGGGCGAGTCGCAGGACAGCAGGCACCCGGCCACGCGCACCTCGCCGGACGACGGCGTCAGCAGGTTGCAGAGGATCTTGAGCAGCGTGGTCTTGCCCGCACCGTTCAGGCCCACGACGGCCGCTATGCTTCCGGCGGCCACGGTGAAGCTCACGTCCTCGAGGGCCTCGACGCGGCGCGCCGCCGGAGCACGCCGTCGCGCCAGATCGCCCAGCGAACGGATGGCGGGGTACTCCTTGCACAGGTGTCGCACGTCAATAATTGGCTCACAACCGCTCATGATGTTCACGCGTTCCACGGACTCAGCCCGCACACCGGCGCCGCAACGGAGAGAGTTTCGTCAATGCCTCACGCGCTTCGCTCACGTTCAGAAACCAGAGAACCGAGAAGAAAACGGACGCACCCAGCGCGGCCGCCAGGATCAATCGCACGCTCTCCTCGCCTCGGCCGGTTCCGGTCAGCCATGAGTGCAAGGCCGAGGAGCCCGCGAGCGTGGCCGCGACCGCGACCGCGCCGGCCGCCGACAGGCGGGAGAGAAGCGCCCCGACGCTCGTTCGCAAGTCGAAGCCCAAGCGCCGGCTGATGATCCACAGCAGAACGGCCGACTTAAACGTCTTGACCGTCGCGATGGAAACGGCGATGCCGACGTGATCGAAATACCGCATCAGGATCCACGCCAGAATGATGTCGGCGATCACGCCCGCGATTCCCACAAGCACGGGCGTACGCACGTCCTTCATCGCATAGAACGTACCG
>JAPKGY010000311.1 GCA_026647385.1 Phycisphaerae bacterium
GCGAGCGTATCGTTCATCTGGCCCGCGAGACGAATGTGGTCGGCTACCGCCAGGCCTCGATCCTCGGCCTCCTCGGCCGCCTTCCCGAGCCGGCCGACCGCGTCGGCCGCCTGCCTCAGGAGCGAATCGAGCAGCACAGGTTTCTCTTCGAGGGCCTGTACCAGATCCGGAGTGAGCGTGCCATCCAGCTTCTGCTGCAACGCCTCCAGGCGATTCGCCCCCTTGTCGGCGCTGTCGATGCGTTCGGTTAGTTCGGATGCCAGTCGCCTCAATTCCTCCACCATCGCCTCGGCTGCCCGGGTCTGGTCGGCCGCCCCGGCGCTCGTGGATTTGAGAAGCTCATCGATTTGCCGGGCTTGCCCCGAGGCGCCCCGCAGGGCCTCGATGCGTTCGCCCGCTTCACGGCTCGATTCGATCAGCGCAACCGTGCGTGCGTCCGCGCCGGCGAGCGCGTCATTCAACGCCTGGGTGCGCGAAGCCGCGTCCGCGATCGCCAGGTTCAGGGCCGTCCGGCGGTTCTCGATGTCCCGCGCGACCTCCGAATTCAGCGACTGGGCGATCTCCTCCTGCAGTCGGCCAAGCCCCGTCAGCAGCGCCTTGGCCCGTTCGATTTCACCCGCGAGCAGCCTCGTATGACTGTCTGCCCGCTCGCTGAGCCGACTGACGGCCCCGTCCGCTTCCGCGATCCGCTCGTCCAACGCACAGGCCAGCCCGTCGACCTTGCTCGAAAGACCGCCGGCCACCGCGATTTGTTCCCCGACTCGCACGGCGATTCCCGCAGCCTCCTCGTGGAGCCGGGTGATCTGCTCGTCCGCGCGGCGAGAAACCTGGTCGGTCTGCTCTTCGAACCGCGAGATCCGGTCATGGAGTGCCTGGATGGCCTGGTCCAGATCCTCGCGGGTCTCCCGGATCCGACGCTCCAGGGTTTCGGACGCGGCCTCCAGCAGTGCCCGTGCGGACCCGGCTTCGCGAATCGCGGTGCCCAGTCGCGCGTCGGATTCGAGGGCCTCTTCCGCGACCGCCTTCAGTTCCGCGCACTGCCGGGCGGCCTCCGTCGTGGCGGACTCGCTCTCCCGTCGGCCTTCGGTCAACGCGACGATCGCCTGCGGGATCGCGCCTTCGACCAGTTCCGTCCGTAACCGATCCAGTTGGCTGCACGCGGCTTGTGCATCCTCAAGTTGCCTGCTTAGCGTGCACGACAGCCCTTCCGCTCGCTGCGAGAGTTGGGCGACGGTCTCTGATTGCCTGCCGGCGGTCGCGGTTGCGTCCGCCAGCGCGCGGTGCGCCGCGTCGGCCCCGCCTACCGCGTCGGCCAGACGGTCCTCGACGGTCTTGCACGATTCGGAAACTCCCTGCCGCAAGGACTCGACGGCCCTCCGCGCCGCCTCCAATTCGGCACTCTGCCTGCGGGCGGTCTCGATACTCTCCGCCAGCCGACTTCGACGCGCCTCGAGGTCGTCGAGCACCGGCGGCCCGAACGCCGCATCAAGCGAATCTCGCATGCGAACCAGGGCGCCCAGCATATCCCGGGCCTCGGCGGTCGCGCGGTCGGTGTCGGCCATCTGGCGATCCGCCTGGTCCCGGACCGCCGTCAGTTGTCGGATCGTCGCGATGATACGCTGGCTCAGCGCATTCCTCGCCTCATGCGCCTCATGCGCCGCCTCGCTCAACTCGCGGATGTTCTCGACGGCCTGTCGGTTTTCACCCGCCAGGAGGGCGATGCGCCGGCTCCACTCCTCGTCGAGCACGCCCGCCTCAGCGTACGCATCCGTCAGAATGGCCGACGCCTGTCGCGCCTCGGTCAACAGTTGATTCATCCGATCGGACTGGCGCCCGCACTCTTGCGTCGTCGCCGAAGTTCGGACGGTCTGAGTGCTTGCCTCCTCGGTGACCGAGGCCAACCGCTCCGAGAGGTCCTCCGCGCGGTCCGAGGCGGTCGTCAGATCCGCTTGCGCCGTTCGGGCCGCGTCGGTCGTCGACCGCAGGGCTTCCTCGCGCAGGATCGCCTCCGTCAGTGAAGCCCGCACTTTCGCGTCGGCGTGCTCCAACTCGCGAATCGTCTCGGTCGAAAACGTCTTCTTCAAGGCGGCGTGCAGTTCCTGCAACTCCGCCCCGGCGTTCTTGATCGCCCGCAGTTGCACCAGCAGTGTTTCGCTTTGCGACTCGACCTGTCGCGAGAGGCTCCGAGCCTCCGATAACTGCGAGTCCGCCGCCTGCGTCAGCGCGTCCAGCGACTGCCGACGGGCGTCCGCCTCGTCGCAGACGTGCTTGAGCGAGGCAGCCTGGGCAGGTACTCGCTCGAGCCGGGCCGCCAATTCGGTCATCCGGGATTCGCACGTTTCGCACGCACGGACGGCCTCACGCCTGACTTCGTCAAGATGCTCCGCCAGCCCGGCAGCCTGGATGAGGATCCGACCCAGATCGTCCAGCCGGCCCTGGCACGTCGCCAGGAGGTTCTCCACCTCAACCGCCTTCGCCGTTGCGGTCTCGGTGGCAACCTGGACGGATTGGCCGGCGGCATCGGCCTGCTCGCAATGGCGGGTTAACTGCTGTACTCGGGCCGGCACGTCGCCGAGTGCGCCGGCCAGCTCCGCTGCACGGGTGTCCCACGTCGCCAGCAGTAAGGGCAGTGCCTCCTGCCTCGCCTGCAACTCCTCGTTTAAGGTCCGAGCCTGAGGCAGGATGGATTGCAGCCGCTCGGTCTCCTTCTCGCAGGCCTTGCGAATGGCCTCGGCCTGGGCAGCCTCCGCCGAGACGGCTTCGCTGGCGTCCTGAAGCGACCGGATCTCGTTCCGAGCCGTCTCGCCGCAGCTCCGCAGTTGGCCCATCCGGCTCCGAGCTTCCTCCAGTTGCTCCCGCATCTCAGCCAGCGATTCGTCGCACGCATTCAGCAACGGCGGCACATCGCGCAGATGCCCGTCGAGCCTGCCGGCGGCCTTGTCCGCGTCGGCCACCTGCCTGGCCAGGTCCTTCGATCGCTCGCCGCACGCGGCCATACCCGCCTGCGCCGCCTGGAGGCAGGCCCGGGCCTCGGCACCGGCTGCCTGGATCTCCTCCTCGGTCCGGGCAGCCCGGGCGATCGCTTCGTCAAGGCGCGGGGTTCGTGATGAGGCCTCATCGAGTCTGGCGGCCAGCGCTTCGATGCTTTCCCGCGAAGCATCGATCAGGGACTGGTTTCGAGCCGCGGATCTCTCCAATGCATCGACAACCGATACCGCATGGGGGACGGCTTCAGCCATCCGACCGTCGGCTGCCTTCAAGGCACCCAGCAGGCTTTCCGCCTCCGAAGTCCGACTCCCCAGCGAGGAGTCCATCTCCGCCAGCGCGTTGCGCAGCTTGCCCGCCTCGTCGAGAGTTTCCTTGAGCCGTCGGCCCAGATCGTCAGCTTCAGCCGCCGCGCGGTTGAGTTCGGTGAAAGACCGGGTCACGTTGCCGGCGGCAGCCTCGGCTTTGCGGATCGCGTCGTCGAGTTCGCGGGCGGCGCCGGGAACCATCGATCCCAGCGACCGGGCGACGCTCTCAGCCTGGCCGACGAGGGCTCCCAGGCGCTCCGCCAGGGGGGCCGCTTCCAACCGTCCCGACTGAAGCCGATGGACGACTTGATCCGCTTCGCGGAGTACCTCGTTGATTTGACCGAGTCGCCCGGTCAATTCCACCTGACCCACCGCCGCGGACTGCTTCGACTCGCCGATCCGCGAAACGATCGACTCCGCCTGCACGAGAAGCGACTTGAGGGCGCTGCTCTGCTGTTGGGCGAACTGGTTGATCTCCGCCAAACGCCCAGCCACTTCCGCGCCTTTGCGGATCGAATCGTCCAAGTCGCCGGCCGGCGACGGCCTCAGGGCCGCGGCGGGCCGCGAAACCGGCGTCGCCGCGACGCTGGGTGCGGGAACGCTCCCCGCGTCGGCCGGCGAACGCGATTCCGTCGGGCCGGTGGCCCGGACGCCCTGGGCCGCACTCTCCACCAGCTGCAAGCCCAGCATGTCCTTGATGCAGGTATAGACCAGTTCCCGGTCGATGTCCTGCCGCCCCAGACCATACGCCGACAGCATCGCGTTGTCGGCGATCTGGTTGATCAGACGCGGCAGGCCGCCCGAACGATCGTGGATCAGATCGATGGCGTCATCCGTGAAAAAGTTCTGCTCGCCCGCGCCCGCCACGTTCAGCCGGTGAAGGATGTAGCCGCGGACCTGGTCGCGGGCCAGTGGCCCGAGCTGGCGATGGCAGAACACCCGCTGGCACAATTGCTGCATCTGCGGCAACTTGAGCTTCTCGATCAATTCGGGTTGGCCCAGCAGCACGATCTGCAAGAGCTTGGCGTTCTCCTTCTCCAGGTTGCCGAGCATCCGCAGATGCTCCATCGTCTCCGGACTGAGGTTCTGGGCTTCGTCGATGACCGCGACCACCGACTTGCCCTCCAGGAAACGGTCGATCAGCGTCAGCCGCAGTCGCTCGACCAGTTCCCCCGTCGGCTGGGTCGACCGATGGCGGATGCCCAATTCCCGGCAAAGCGACGCGATCAGGTCGTGTCCGCTCTCCGGCGTGTGCAGCAGCAACGCCACCTGGGCCTGGGGCCGAAGCTGTTCCACCAGCATGTGCGCCAGCAGTGTTTTACCGGTTCCTGGAGGTCCACTCACCACCACCACGCCGCGCCGCTGGGTCACCCCATACAGCAGGGCGGCCAGGGCTTCTTCATGTTCGGCGGTCCTGAAGAAGAAGGTGGGGTCGGCCGTGTTGGCGAAAGGCATCTGTTCGAGTCGGAAGAATTCGCTGTACATGGCACTCCTCGCAGGGGCGCAGTAGCCCCGTCATCCGCGGTAAATATCGGACATGCAAGGGGCCGTCCGAAGTTATCGCTCCCACGCAAATGCATTCGCGGCGGTGGCGGCCCGCCGCCGGCCGGCTTGGACGGCCCCCACCATTCGCTCTCGAACGTGTCCGCTCCCCTGATCGTCAGAGCGAACGGCTCAAATCGGCCTTTTATGGGACCTGACGGCCAACAATCCAATACGGCCAATAATCCAATGCGGCCAACGATCCACTACGGCCAACGATCCAATGCGATTCCTACGCTGGTGCTCCCAAAGAGTGGCCACTTTCACACCCTTCTTCCCCCCTCT
>JAPKGY010000312.1 GCA_026647385.1 Phycisphaerae bacterium
GCGACGCCGAATTTGTGCTGCTCGTCCACGATGACCAGCGCCAGCGATGCAAACCGGACGCGTTTTTCCAGAATGGCCTGAGTTCCGACGATCAAATCCATCTCGCCCGCGGCGATGGCCTGGAGATACTGCTCGCGCTGCTTCGGCGGGGTTTTGCCGGTCAGCAGGCAGCGGCGGACGCGGCTTCCCGCCAGGTATTGCTCGATACCGGCAAAGTGCTGGTTCGCAAGCACCTCCGTGGGGGCCAGGATCGCGCATTGGTGGCGGTTCGCGACGGTGACCAGGGCGGCATAGAGGGCGACTACCGTTTTTCCGCTGCCGACGTCGCCTTGCAGCAGCCGGGTCATGGGTTGGTTGCGGTCCAGGTCCGCCACGATCTGGGCGATCGCCTGGTCCTGGGCCTTCGTCAGCGGGAAGGGAAACCGCCGCCGGATGCGCAGATCGATTTTTTCGGTGGTCGGCAACCGCGGAGCCCGTCCGCGCTCGGTCGTCCACCGGCGCTGCAGCATGATCGCCAGTTGCATGAACAACAGTTCTTCGTACGCCAGCCGCCGCCTGGCCGGTGCCACCTCCGCCAGATCGTTTGGCCGATGCATGGTGCGGATCGACCCGGCGCGAGGCCGCAAGTCCCGTCGACTCCGGATCGACTCCGGCAACGGCTCCCGCACGTGCCGCAGAGCGGCGTCCAGCTCCCCTCCGATCAGCCGGGCGATCTGGGCCGAGGGCAGCTTCTCCAGTCCGCGGTAGATGGGGATCAGGCGGATCGTGTTCCAACTCGCGGGGTCCGCGTCCGGGTCGAGCCATTCCACGTCCGGGTTGGTGAGCCGGGCGAGATCGTTATCCACGCCGACTTTTCCGTGGAGGCGGAGCATGTGCCCGCGCTGGATGCGATCATGCAGATAGGGCGTATTGAACCAGATGACTCGCGCCCGTCCCGTGCCGTCGAGGATCTCCGCGTGAAGGGTGCTCTTGCCAAATCGGCCTCCGCCGCGCGAACGCACCCGTTCGACCACGCCGATGATCGTGGCCGGCTCGTCCAGGCGCAACGAGTCGATCGGCTGGGGCTTGCCCTGTTCCTCGAAGCGAAAAGGAAAATACAGAATGAGATCCGCCACCGTCTCGATGCCGAGTTCCGCCAGCAGCTTCGCCCGGAACGGCCCGACGCCTCGCACGAATTGCACCGGCTTGTCGAGCGGGTCGCCCGCCGGCCGATCCGTTGACACAGGCTCTTCGCCGCGGGGGCGCCGGGTCGTGTCATTCGCTGGACTGGTCATGACTCGAGGGCGATCCGCCTAGGGGATCACCAGCTTGGTGCCGGGAATCAGCGTGTCGCAGTCCTTGAGGACGTTTTTGTTCGCGTCGCAGATGCGCCGCCAGTTCTTGGTCGTGCCGTAGTACTTCTTCGAGATCTTCTGGAGCGTGTCGCCCTTCTTGACGACGTGGGTGCGCGCCGCTTTCTTCTGATCGTTGGAATAGCTTTCCTTCGGCTGCTGCTTCGCTTTGCGCTCCGAGGCCCCCGCCGCGGGCTTGTCGGCGGCGGTGTCGACCGGCGGGGCGGGTGGAAGCTGCGTGGCAGCCACCGGCTGCGGCTCGGGCGGCGGAACCGCCGACTCCGGGAACTTCTCCATCGGCGGCTGCGGTGGAGCCTGCTCCACTTGCGCTTGCTGCTGCTCACAGCCGGCGGTCAACACGACCGCACCGAGAATCGCGATCAGCATCCATGCGGTGATGGTGCGCATGGTCCTCTCCTCCGTGATTGTTGGCGGATGGTTTGTTTGAGGCTCGATTGCCTGGGAATCGCGGGAAGATCGCGCCGTTTCGTTCTCCAGCCGCTATTCCTCGAGGCCGATCATACCTTCGGTGTCAGCCAAGTCAACGGATACTTTGGCCGGCTGGGGCGCTGGCGGGAGGACCGCCGGCGGGCGAGGGCGAGCGGAGTTCGATGGCCAGTTGGTCCAGGATCTGGCGAAAAGTCTCCCGCTGGTCGGCCGTCACCACCAGGTACCGCACAATCTCGTTCACGTCGAGCACCCGCCGGTTGCCCTCGGACGCCAGGTCTGCGGGCAGGCCCAGGCAGTCCATCGCCACCGTCGAGGCCGGCAGATCCGTAAGCCCGACTCGCGTCGCCGCCAGGCCGTTGGGCCGCCAGAACGCCGCGACCGCCCGCCCGTCGTCCTTCTCGAAATAAAGCACCCGAGCCCCGCCAGGCAGGTCGATCCAACGGATCGGCGTCGCGTTGTTCAGCAGTTCCGCAGCCAGATCGAAGGCGACCACCGCCGCCCGCGGGCTCAAGTCCCGCTCGTGAAGCCAAGTGCGATCCTCATCCTGGATCGAACGCGGCGGAGCCAGGGCCGTCGCCTCGCTGCAGACCATGCTCGCCCCAGCCAGCGTCCGAATCAGCAGCGACCGGACCAGCCGGGATGCCGACAGAACCGGGTCCGCCGGGGGCTCCAGCAGGACTATCGGGTCCGTGGTTTGCGGCTCGGCCGGCCTGACCAGCCAGCGCTGCCCAAGCCGCGGCATTCCGCCGAGATGGGCGGCCGCCCCCAATTCCCACACCGCCGTTCCCGACGGACGACGACGACCGATCGCCTCGAGGTAACCCTCGCGGGCCTCCGGCAGCCTGGAATCCCGGCCTCCCAGACCCCATACGATCGGGGCCGCACCCCCGTCTGCCGGCGTGGTGCCGTTGGGCAGGCCGTCGAGGAACGACAGATCCTCCACTACGTGCAGGGTCGGCCACTTGGTGCTCACCAGCCTGCGAACCTCCTCCAGTTGGAGCAGGTAATCCCGCCCGGACCGGAGCCCGATGACCGGCGGTCGGACGATGATCCCCGCCGGCGGGAGGGTCGAGTCCAGCAGCCACTCCTCGACAAACGAACGCCGGCCTTCAGGCGTTGCCGGCAGATCGACGTCAGCCACAACCTCCACCTGGGCGTGCTGGCATTCGCCGACCAGCGCCTGCCACATCGAAACGTCCCATTGACCGTCGGGCAATCGGCAGCGGCCTGACGGTACTTCCATGCGCACCCAGGCAGATCCCAGTTGCGTCGTGCGCATCGAAACGTTTCCGTCCCAGCTCGACAGGCCGAAGTAACCCATCGTCGGGACCGGATCCCGCAGGGAAATTACCGCCAATGGCATCGAAGTCTGCGCGATCAGCGAGGATCGTCCCGGCGCGCCCTCCCATAGGGTGGCCAGGATCCGGTAGTACCCCCGTGGTAGTACGCCCAGTTCGATCCGCTCGGTATAAAGCCCACCCGTCGGTACAGCCACCGAGCGCGTCTGGGTCGCCACTCGACCGTCCCAGACGTCGACGACGTCGAGTGCCAACTGAGCGCGGAAATCCCGGCTGGGTGGGGCGTTTCCCAGGGCGGTGAGACCCGATGGCGGGCCACCCACCACCCGCAGACTGAGTGAAATCGGTTCCTGCACGTCGAACAGGTTCCGTACGTCGGTTGAATCAGGGGCGGGACCCGTCAGGCCGATCTCCAGCATCGATGACGGCACGTACCGCGGCGTCACCGGCTTGTCTTGCAGCACCACCGCATCCAGGCCGCACGCGTTGGGCTCCGGCGAGTCGTCGCCCGTGAATTCGAACACCAGTTCGCTGCCCGCCAGCTCATGCCGCTGATCGAAGCTGTCCGCCTGGACTTCGAACGCCCCCGCGAAGCGCTCCCAGGCGTTGGTCAGCGGATAAGTGACTCGCCCCAGGGTCTTCGTCCGGGTCCGCAGACTGGCGACGACCGTCGTCGGCCGGGATGCCTGGGCCATGAAACCCAGGAAGAGCCTTTTTCGGGTGCCCGGCTGAACCGCGCTCAGATCCAGTGGGCCAAAACCCACTCTGCCAGCCGCCTGGATCAGACTGAGATTGAGTGTGTTGCCCCCAAGAGCCGAATCGTGATTAATCTGCCAACTGAGCGGGACCGACCGCTCGTCGCCGTTGGGCCAGCGAACCGCGCCGCTGGCGAAAAAGTGACCTCCCCCGGTTTCAAAGTCGCCGTCCGAGACCAGATTCCGCGCTCCCGCCGACGAATCCGAAGTCGCCTGCCCGAACGGCGGAGCGGCGGCCATGCGAATTGCGTCCAGGGTGACGGCCGCCCCGGGTGCGGTCGCGGTGATCCGCAACCCGACGTCGCTGAGTTCGGGCTTGCACCGCAGCCAGAAGTGCTGCCACTCCCACCCGGGCGATACGCCGATCTCCAGCGGCAGAGCAACCTCGCAGGATCGTCCCGACTGGTCCCGACCAGCCAGAACCACACGCACATTCCTCATCGCTTCGGCCCGGATGAACGATCGACAGGTCAGCCGAACGTCCACCCGTACGTCCCGCCCAGCCAGCATCTGGGCGTTGAGCCGGCGCTCCACGCCACAGGCGGCGGTTACGTCCGCCGGCGCCCGCAACTCCAGGCCCGTCGCCTCCTCAAGGGTCACTCGCCGAAGGCTCGGAAAGCCGCTGATTTCCCACCCCGGCACGAGTGACGAGGTCACCGCGTCGAAAGTCTCGTCCAGAACCAGGGTTTCCCGCAGGGCATCGAGCCCGTGGCGCCGCCGGAGATCGTCCGTGGTTCGCCCGACGATCGGCAGCCAGTCCCGGCCGATGGGGGGAGCTCCAGGAACCGTCTCCCACCCGGCCCTGCTCTCGCCGGCAGGTCGCGTGGTCGGCGTCATCTTCCCGCCGGGTGGCGCAGTGCAACCGGCGGCCGTCGCCAGGGCTCCGACCGCCAGTCTCAGTGTGCATCTCGCCCAGTGTCGTTTGACCATCCTGTTCCCGTCTCGTTGTTGGTCACTCGCCCCGCAGGATTCGGCCTCTCAGGTTCCACAACTCGATGAAGGCCCGGACGATCACCTTGAGGTTGGCGCCCGACTGCCGACCCGCGCGCCGCGGATAGTGATGCACGCCGACTTGGCCGATGCGGTACCCCAGCCGACTCGCCCGCGCGAGGATCTCCGCGTCGATCAACGCCCCTTCCGAGTACATGGGGATCTCGGCGAACAGGCGCCGCGGGTAAAGCTTGAACGCGCAGTCGATGTCCCGCAACGACAGCCCCAGCACCCGATTGCACAACCTGGACCAGGCCCAGCCGTTGAACCGCC
>JAPKGY010000313.1 GCA_026647385.1 Phycisphaerae bacterium
GTCCAGGTCGACGTCGCCGTCCGTGTTGAAGTCAGACCGTTCGCAGCCGGCGGTCAGCGGGATGGCCGGTCCGGAGGAACAACCCATGAAGGCGTCCACGTCTGCCGAGTCGACGTCCTCGTCGCCGTCGAAATCGCCCGGAATGGTGGGCGGTGCTTCGTAGGTGCCCATGTCGATGATCGGCGGATTGCCGCACGTGCCCGGCGCGTACGGACAATCCGGAGTGGCCGGGTCGTCGCGGAACCTCGGTTTTCCATCGAGGTCCACCTGCGGCAGCCCCGACGGAAATTCTCCGTTGTTGCCGGCGTCGATGCAAGCGGAGCCCGGCAGCAGCCGCAGATTGTCCGCCGGCGCGTCCCGGAACAACGGGTCGGAGCTGGTATTGCCCGTGCCCGACCAGCCGCCCTGAACGCAGCTGTAGGTCACGTTGGTCGAGCCGTGGATCTGCTGATCGGTCTGACCGGTGTTGCCCCACACGATGCAGTTGGTCAGGTGCGTGTCGCCGTAAACACCCGGCGTGTTATACAGGCCACCGCCTTCACCCTGTGCCGTTGGGGTACTGGATATCGCCGAGTTCCCGCTAAGCGTGCAGTTCCTCAGCCAGGGCGAACACGAGTTGTTGAACATGCCGCCGCCGCGGACCGCGGAGTTTCTGCTGAACAAGCAGTTGACCAGCCCCGGGCCTCCGCTGGTATGATGCATTCCGCCGCCGTCTTGGGTGGCGGTATTTCCGATGAAGGAACAACTCGTCAGCAACGGGACCCCCGACGACTCGGCGCCGGCGGAACTGTACAGGCCGCCGCCGTTCTTGGCTGTGTTTCCTTCAAAGAGGCATCGCACCAGCATCCCCCCCTGATATCCGTGTACGACTCCACCGCCATTGGTCGTGGCTGAGTTGCTGCTGAAGCGGCAATCCGTCATGGTGTAGAGCGCGCCCATGTGGGCCGCACCGCCGTAGCCGTCATCGGTCGTACCTGGGCCGGCCGTATTCTCGCTGAACGTACAGCCGGTAGCCGTCGCCTGGCCGCTGGAGAAAATCGCTCCCCCCATGAACGAGGCGTGGTTTTGGCTCAGCGTGCAGTCCGTCAATATCAGAGTCGCGCTGTTATGGATGGCGCCGCCGTCGCGCGTCGCGGAATTGCCGGTAAGCGTGCAGCCCGTCAGCGTCGAGCTCCCGGTGGTAAGGTGTATTCCTCCGGCGAAGAAGGCCGAGTTGTTCTCAACGACGCAGTTCAGCAGTGTCCCGGCTTGACCCGACTTAGATGAGTGGGCGACAGCCCCGCCGTAGCTCGAGGCCGTATTGGTGGTAAATCGGCAGTTGTCGAGGGTGAAAGCGCCGTAGAGCCGCATCGCGCCGCCATCGCCGGGCTGCTGGCCGACCGTGCCCGCTGTATTCTCACTGAACGTGCAGTTGATGGCCGACAAGGCACTTCCCGCGAAGACGGCTCCGGCGGCAGTATACGCCGCATTCCGGCTGAACGTGCAGTCTCGCAAGGTGGCCGGGTTGGGGAGGTCGCCGCAGTAAAGCGCGCCTCCCAGAGCGTTGCTGGCGTTTTCAACGAAGGTGCACCGCTCGACGGTGAGCGTGCTCATGATGGCATGGACCGCGCCACCCGCGGCGCCGGTGTTTCGGGTGAATACGCAGTCCCGCAGCGTCACGCCGGAAGCGTAGAGGCTGACCGCACCGGCGTACCTTACGGTGCTGAGTCGCCCGGCGCCGGTGATGGTGAAACCTGAGAGGATGACATTCTGCGCTGGGGCGCTCCTTGACGCCGAGATCAGATCCGAAGCGTTGTCGCTTCGCGAGGCATCGTCCAGGCCGCCGATGTCGTTGTCCAGCATGTCGCCGCTGAGGACGGTGGGGTGGGCGACCGGGTCGCGCTGCTCGCGAGCGGTCTCGTTGCCCGCGAAACCGCCGTATAAAGACACACCGTTGATCAAGGTGTACGGGATCGGTGCCAGCCCCTGGCCCAGCGGCGGATGATACGTCCCTTCCGCGACCCAGATCTCGGTGATCGTCCCGCCCGAGTTCTTCGCGGTCGTCAGGGCATCCTCGAGTTTCACAAATGCGTTGTACCAGCTACTGCCGTCGTTGAGTCCGTAGGCGTCGGCGTCGACGCAGAGGACGTTGGCGCCGGGGTTGCAGACGTTTTCCTGTCCGGGGTTCGGCACGAACGGACAGTTGTCGTTGCAGTCGAGCAACCCGTCGCTGTCGGTATCCACGTCGGCGACCTTGTGCGGATCGATCGGGCAGGCATCCTGATCGTTCGGAGTGCCGTCGTTGTCGAGGTCCGGGTCGCACGCGTCGCCGAGGCCGTCGCCGTCGCGATCCTTCTGGTCGGGGTTGGTCACATCGGGACAATTGTCGCAGGCGTTGCCGAGCGCATCCCCGTCCGAGTTGGCCTGGTCGGTATTGGCCGTCGTCAGGCAGTTGTCGCAGGCGTTGCCCACGCCATCGCTGTCCGTATCGGTCTGCGTGGCGTTGGCGATCAACGGGCAGTTGTCGCACGCATCGCCCTTGCCGTCGCTGTCCGCATCCTCCTGCCCGGGATTGACGGTCGTCGGGCAATTGTCGCAGGCATCGCCCTTGCCGTCCGTATCGCCGTCCATCTGTGTGGAGTTGGGAACGGCCGGGCAGTTATCGCAGACGTCGCCGCGACTGTCGGCGTCGCCGTTGGCCTGGTCGGGGTTGGCGATCTGCGGGCAGTTGTCGCAGATGTCGCTGATCCCGTCCCCGTCGCTGTCGGTCTGCGTCGGGTCCGCCGACGCGTCGCACGCGGGCAGAAACTGACTCGGCGAAAGCGCCAAATATGCGATCCTGACTTCGTCGATCAGCCCGTTGAAGACTCCCCCGAACCGCCCGGTAAAGTCCTCCCCGATCGACAGGCCCGGGCTCGCCGCCGGATCCAGCGGCCCCAGCGGTCGGACCGTGGTGGTCCTGGATGCCACTTCCACCCAGTTGACGTAGAGCTTCATCGCACCGGTCGCGTCATCGAGCGTGCCGGCCACGTGCAGCCACTGATCGTAAGGAATGGTCGCGCTCACCGCGGCGGTTTGATTGCTGGCATCGATGATCTGGAAGCGGAGGATGTTGCCGGGTTTCTGGGTGGCCAATACGTAGGGGTCGAGTCCCGGACGGTCGTCCGCTCTCATGATGACGACCCCGAAGCCGCCGGTGCCCAGCTTGAGTGGCCGGGCCTTGATGAAGGCCTCCAGGGTCAGGCTGTGCGTCAGCGCGACCAGCGGGCCGTCCGGCACGGTCACACGCTGCCCGGTCATGCCGTCAAACTCCATGGAGAACGTATTCTCGGGCGAGGTCGCCCCCGCGACATCCGCCCGATAGACCGGCCCCTTGACGGGTGTTCCGTGCAGCCCGTTTCCGGAACTGTCCAATACCGTGTTGCCGCCGGTGGCCGGAGTGTTGGGCGTGCCTTCCTCGAAACGCCAGTACCCAACGATGGCGGAACGCGGGTCGCATGCATCGCCCAGGCCGTCGCCATCGGTATCGACCTGCGTCGGGTTCCGGACCGTCGGGCAGTTGTCGCAAACATCGCCTTTGCCGTCACTGTCGCCGTCCTCCTGGCCGGAATTCACGACCGTCGGGCAGTTGTCGCAGGCATCACCGAGCGCATCGCCGTCGGAGTTCTGCTGGTTGTTGTTCGACACAGCCGGACAATTGTCGCATGTGTCGCCCCGGCCGTCGCTGTCGGCGTCGGTCTGCGCCGGGTTGGCCGCCTGCGGGCAGTTGTCACACACATCGCCTTTCCCGTCGCCGTCCGCGTCCTCCTGCCCGGGATTGGTGACAACCGGGCAATTGTCGCACGCATTGCCCAATCCATCGCCGTCGCTGTTGGTTTGTGAGGGATTCGCAAGGGTGGGGCAGTTGTCGCACGCGTCGGTCTTGCCGTCGCTGTCGCCGTCCGGGTCGCACTCGTCCGGGACGTCGTTCTGGTTGCAGTCCTGGCTGGTTCCGCCCGCGATGTCGCAGTCGTCGGGAACGCCGTTTTCGTTGCAATCGGTCTCGCAATCGTCCGGTGTGCCGTTACTGTTGCAGTCCGGCGTTTGCCCGTTGGCGATCTCGCAGTCGTCTGAGACGCCGTTGCCGTTGCAGTCGCCGGTGGTAGTGTAATGGACGCTGACCGCCAGGTTGTCGGCGCTCCAGGTGGCGCTGTTATTCGGCTTGGAGGAGGTATTGACGACCGTGTATCCGAACTGGATCGCGCCGCCGCTGCACGTGAGATCGGGGTGTGAGTTCGTGTCGATGCCGCTGACGGTGATCAGGCCGAAGTCATTCGCCGTCAGGCCGGAAGCGCTGACCGGCGTCCAGGCCGGCCCGAGCGTGACCGTCTGCAACTGCGTGCGTCCGTAGGTCAGGCCGCCCTGGCGCAGAATCATGCCGACCTGCGTGGTATTGAGATTCGAGCTGCCGTCGGTCATGCGGAAGCTGAGGCTGACGTCGAGGGTGGAAACCGGGCCTTGCGTGGACGGCCGGTAGAACGGCGCGGTCAGGATGTGCGCCGTTCGGATCGTGCCGTTGCCCCAGGTGTGCACGCCCTCCTGGTATCCGGTGGGGTTATCGACGGTGACCTGCCGAGTCACGGCCTGACTCCCCGGGCTGGAGTCGGCCCGCAGATAATGCATCCAGTACGCGTCGAGAAACTGATTGTCAGTGATTTGGACCGTCTGCCCCGCAGCCGCGCCGGTCATGACCAGCACGGTTGCGATCACACCTGGGACGACCGCGCTGCGCACTCGGTTTGTTTTGCTCATGGGTTTGCTTCCCCAGAAAATGCCGACTGTCCGGTGGCTCGGGCCCTCGACCCGGGCATGAGGCATCCCGACAGGCACGGCTGGGTTTACGAGGGCGGCCGGGTGGATCCGCGGCTGCCCGGAGCACAGAATGCTCGAATAACGTGCCTATCCGTGAGCCGACGTGGCTGACCCACCCGGTTAATTCCCCTTCCCGGATCGGGTCGCATGCCGGTTTGCCCGCCAGCCTGCTTGGCCCTCATGGCCCGAAGAAGCCACTCGAAAGATCCGCGTCTTTGCCGCCTTGGGAATGTACCAGGCTGGCGAACTCTCC
>JAPKGY010000314.1 GCA_026647385.1 Phycisphaerae bacterium
GGCTATCACATCCCCTGCCAGCTCGAGGCGGGTACGTGGAACTGCAACGGGGCCCCGGATTGCAACGGCCCGACGATGGGGACGAAGGCGTGCTGCGTCGACAGCGCTCCGAACGCTGGGACAATACTCTTCGACGACATTCGGCTGTCAGGCGGGCAGGGGCATGCCGCCCCGGGCGCCTGCTGCTTTGACGACACCTCCTGCGTCGAGGCCCTTTACGCGGATTGCCGGACGCTCGGCGGCCACTTCGCCGGGAGCGGGACGGATTGCCTGACCACACCCTGCTGTCCGCCGCTGCCGGCCGACCCGGATATGGACGGCGACGTGGACCTGGGCGATTTCGGCTGGTTCCAGAGCTGCCTGTCGGGCACGAAGATCCTCCCCGCGACCGTCCCATGCCGGTGCGCCGATTTGAACGACGATGTCGGCGTCGACGCGGACGACCTGGCGATCTTCGTTAACTGCATGAGCGGGGCCGACATACCCGCCGACCCCGGCTGCATCCGTGCGAGCCGCTAGTGGAATCGGTGCGCCCCTCGGATTGACTTCGTCCGCCATCGACGACCGGGAGCCGGCTGGAACGGCCTCCGTTACCGCAGTTCGACGTGCCAGTAGGCGTGGTCGAGGAACTGCTTCCAGGACCGGTAGCGGTCCTTGGAGAGCTGCAGGTTCAGCACGGGGGACCTGCGCGGACGAACCGGCTTGGTAATCAGCTTCATATGGGCCTGGTCCGGGGTCCGGCCGCCTTTCTTGACGTTGCACTTCAGGCAGCAACAGACGAGGTTCTCCCAGACGGTTCTGCCGCCCTGGCTTCGCGGGATGACGTGGTCGAGGCTCAGTTCGCTGGTCGGGAACCGCTTGCCGCAATACTGGCAGTGGTTCTCGTCGCGGGCGAAGATGTTGCGGCGGTTCAGGCGGACGTTGCGCACCGGCAGCCGGTCGTAGAGCATCAACCGGATGATGCGCGGAACGGCAATGCTCAGGTGAACTGTGCGGACCCAGTCGTAGGCGTGGGGCTCGAACCGGTGCTTCAGGTGGCTGACCTCGCACCAACTGTCGAAATTGTACGAAAGGTATTGCCCGTCCTCGACGTGCACGACCTCAGCCAGGTCCCGGTACAGGAGCGAGAAGGCCCTCTTCACGCTGGTGACGCGGATGGGCATGTAATGCCGATTGAGGATCAGCACGTGACAAGACAGTGCAGACCCTGCTCCGATGCCGGGGACAACAGCGGTCAGTGATGTGGAGGCTGGCGTGGGGAAGACAATACCCTCCTCGTACGCACCGTCGTGCCGGGAGGGCCAATCCGGGAAACCTCCCGGGGGCGGTGTGGTTTTCGCCTACCTTGTTTCGATCCTTGTCGGCTTGAGGCTGTCTGACAGCGGCCCCAATCCGCCTTTCCAAGGTATTCTACCTGACCTGTCCTGAAGAGGCAACAGCACGCGATCAAGGCTCCGGGGACGGGGTACATCCGCAAAAGAGCGGCATGAATCGGGGGGCTTGGGTGGCATGGGTCGCCACGGCGACTCACCCTGCGGAGGGATGCCTGCACCACAAGGGCCAGGCGAAACCGGCTTACCGGAAACGGCACTGGAGCCCGGAACGGACTTGTCCCGCTTCGTCCCTCGCGGCGGACGAAGCCGGAAGCGATGGGCCGGCGCCGCGTCGCGGGCCGCATCTGCCTCCGCCGAAACCTCAGCCGGTCGCGTCGCGGTTTTAACCCTGCGCTGCCGCTTCGGGCTCCGAAGGCGCGACGGTCCCTGGGTTACGGGCCCGGGGTTGGCTGCCTGGGGGATGAAGAGCCGCGACGAAAGACCGGCGCGAGGTTACGGGCCAGATACCGGGAGTAGATTTCCGCGCCTTGCGGGTCAAGGTGGGTTCCGTCGGAATAGCGTTCAGGCGGCAGGCCGGGCGCATCGTGCAGGTCGAGGAATGTGACGCCGCTCGCTCGGGCGGCCTCGATCAGGCCGGGGTCGACCGTGTAAGGGGCGCCGGCGGGCATGGCCACCAGGATGAGACGGACATGGTGGTCGCGAGCGAGTTGGGCGAACCGGGCGAGCCGTTTGTACGTCAGCTCGAAGTGCTCGCCGGAAGCCATCTCCCGCCGGCGCATTTCATTGCGCGTCGTGTTGATTCGGCGGGCCAACTGCCCGTAGCCCGGGACGACGGCGTGGAGGACGCGATTGCTGATCCGGGGCCGGTTGGCGAAGGCCACGGAAAACCGCGAGAGCAGGAACTCGACCTGATCTCCGAAAACGGTGACGTCGGCCCGGAAGACCTCCCTGACGTCCGAGGAATCCGCCCAATGACGGGCGACCTCGTAGATGGAGAAGGTCGCGTGGTCCTCGAGGCTCGTCGGATGGCAACTGAGAATCAGGTAGTCCGGCAGATGGCTCCGGTTCACGAAGAAACGGCGGAACGCGTAATACCACTCCCGAATCTGGGTGTTGTCGGGGAACACGCGTCGCAGACTGATCGGGCCCACGCCCTGGGCGAGCAGCTCCCGTTTGAACACGTCCTCGTTGATGCCGTCGCGGGTCAGCGAGTTGCCGAGGAACATGACCCGCGGATGAGGCTGCCTGTCGAGGTCGGCTGCGATTTTCGGGATGGCCTGAATATGGATCAGATCGAGAGACAGGCGGGTCTCGGTGGCGCGGAGGAAAGCCTCGACGCCGGCCAATACCGCGAGCACGAGCAGGATGACCTTCCATTCGCCTTCAGAAGCGGAAGTAGATGAACGCATTGGCCACCGGTGACGGGAAGAGAATCAGCATCAGTACGCAGTACGTATACACCAGGCCGCGCCAGCACCAACGGACGCGGGTCAGCTTGAGCATGTCGTCGGCGATGAAGATCCACAGCTCGAGCAGCAGAATCGGGCCGGCGTAAAAGGCGATGGCCGCGAATATGGATAGCGTCAACGGGGTGATCTGGAAGTCGGTGAAGATGAGGCGGCCCATGTCCCAGGCCTGCCCGATCGACTCGGCGCGGAAGAGGAGCCACCCGATGCAGACCAGGTGGAACATGACGGCGATCCGCAGCACGCGGACGGGCAGGAGGCACCGAACGGGCGGCGCCTTGGGGTCCTTTTCGAACGGCCGATACGCGCACAAGAGCAGCCCATGGAACGCGCCCCAGGCGACGAACGTCCAGGCCGCCCCGTGCCACAGTCCGCCCAGCAGCATGGTGATCAGGAGGTTGCGGTAGGTGGCGAACGATCCGCCGCGGTTGCCGCCGAGGGGGATGTAGAGGTAGTCGCGAAGCCACGTGGACAGACTGATGTGCCAGCGTCTCCAGAACTCGCTGGGCGACTGGGCCAGGTAAGGCATGCGGAAGTTGTACATGAGGTCGAAGCCCAGCCACTTGGCGACGCCCTGGGCGATCGAGGAATACCCCGAGAAGTCGCCGTAGATCTGGAAGGCGAAGGCGTATACTCCGACGAGGCACTCGGCGCCGCTGAGCTGGCTGGTCGGGGTGGCGAAGATCATGTCCACGATCGACGCGAGATTGTCGGCGATGACGACTTTCTTGAACAGGCCGCTGGTGACGTGGTAAAGCCCTTCACGAAAATCGCCCTGACGGTGGACGCGCGGTTTGAGCACCTGGGGCAGCAGGTGCTCGGATCGTTCAATGGGGCCGGCCACGAGCTGCGGGAAGAGGCAGACGTACAAGCCGAGGTCCAGAACGCTTCTGGCCGGCGCCGTGCGGCCGCGGTATACGTCGATCGTGTAGCTGAGCGCCTGGAAGGTGTAGAAAGAGATGCCCACCGGCAGGATGAGGTGCATCAGCGGCAGATCGACACGCAGGCCGATGGATTGAAACAGCGTATCCAGCGATCCGGCGAAGAAATCGTAGTACTTGAACAGAGCGAGGATGCCCAGGTTGACCGTCAGGGAGATCAACAGCAGTCTTTTGCGACGCGCCGGCGATTCGGTGCGGTGGATCGCCCGCGCAACGAAGTATTCGTTGATGATGGTGATCCAGATGAGCG
Source organism: Phycisphaerae bacterium (assembly GCA_026647385.1). Classification (GTDB taxonomy): domain Bacteria; phylum Planctomycetota; class Phycisphaerae; order UBA1845; family PWPN01; genus JAPKGY01. Next base: position 3,992 of record JAPKGY010000314.1, read on the forward strand.
AGAGGAATCGCCAATCCCACCAGCCGTAAAACAGGTTGCTGGCCACCAGCAGCATCCGGTTCTGGCTGCGGTGCCTGAGTACAAAGTAGAGGGCCGCCACAACGGACAGAAAGACAAAGAAGACGTAGCTGTTGAAAAGCAAGGTCGTGACCGCAGGGGCCGCGTTTTCCCAGTTGCCCGCGTCCGGTCGTTGCGGCGCCGTGTTCGCGCCCGGACGCGAGAGGTCCAGGTGATGCTGCGAAACATCCGGGGCCGGCTGGGGCGGCCGATCGGGCCGGCGTCCCGCCGGCCCGTACGGAAATGCTGTCTCGGGACCTTACACCTCCTCGACCTCCTTCGCCTTGGCGTTGACGAGCGTGTCGATCTGCTCCTCGTACTTCTTGGTCAGGTTCTGGATGCTCTCCTTGGCTTTCTCGGCGTCATCCTCGGAGATGAGCTTATCCTTTTCCTCGATCTCGACCTTGCGGTTCGAGTCACGGCGGATGTTGCGGATGGCGACCTTCTGGGTCTCGCCCAGTTTGCGAACCTGAGCGAGGAGCTTCTGGCGGCGTTCGCCCGAAAGCGGGGGGACCGGCAGGCGGATCACCTTGCCGTCGCTGATCGGGGTAATGCCGAGTTCGGATGATTGGATGGCCCGTGATGTTTTAAAGTATGGGCATCAAACGGCGCTGAACACACTGAAGGCTTTTCCCGAAGCCGAATGGAACCGCCCCGGCGCCTGCGGCGTCTGGTCGGTTAAAGACATTATTGCTCACCTGGCTTCCTATGAGCACATGCTGGTCGAGGTGTTGGGAGGGTTTTTGGAAGACGGCCCCACCCCAACGCTGGAAAAAATGGGGGCAGGCTTAGAGCAATTCAACGCCGACGAGGTGTCTGCACGCCGGGATCGCTCAATGGCCGAAGTCCTGGCCGAACTCAACGATGTCCACACTCAGACCATAACCCTGGCAGGGTCGTTCAGTTCTAAAAAATATTGCCAGGTAAGACAACCTATGGTAAGCTGAATAATTCAAATTATCCATAGGAGACGACAAGATGTTAGAAAGTTTCTTGTTTAAGGTTAAAGATCATCGTCGTAAACAAGGGCA
>JAPKGY010000315.1 GCA_026647385.1 Phycisphaerae bacterium
ATCACCGAGTGGTCCTGGCCGAGATACATCACCCTGAAAAACGTCCGGCAGGCGATGGACGTTCTCATTCGCCCCCAAGGCGTCATCCTGGTCACCGGGCACTACGGCAACTGGGAACTCGTCGGCTTCATGCTGGCGACGCTGGGCTTTCCGTTGACCGCGGTGATGCGGCCGCTGGATAACCCGTACCTCAACCGATTTCTGATGGACGTGCGGGCGAAGCGCGGACTCAAGCTGCTGTACAAGAAAGGGGCGTCGGCCAGCGCCGGGGACGTACTCCACGGCGGGGGCGTCCTGGGCTTCATCGCCGACCAGAACGCCGGACACAAGGGCTTGTTCGTCGATTTCTTCGGCGTCAAGGCCTCAACCTACAAATCGATCGGGCTTCTCGCCATGGCACACGACGTGCCGATCGTCGTCGGCTGCGCCCGCCGGACCAGCGGGAAGTTTCGTTACGAGATCGACTGCAATCGGGTGATCCGCCCCGAGGAGTGGAAGGACAAAGCCGACCCATTGATGTGGATTACACAGGAGTACACGTCGGCGATCGAGCGGCTGGTCCGCGTCGCGCCGGAGCAGTATCTGTGGATCCACCGGCGATGGAAGTCCCGCCCGAAGGATGAGTCCCCGTTCACCCGTCACCTGGCGGCGGACGCCCCCGGCGAGGAGAACGAGGAGGGCGAGTTGACCGACGTCGCGCTCGGTTGACTTGCCCGGGGGTGCTTCCTACAATCCGCTCGATTGACGGCCCGGACCGAGATGAGCGTCGATGGTGCGCGCTCGGCCCCGAGTGGATCAATCGGCAGTCGACCAGACACGGAGGAACGCGAGCATGGCAGGTCCCAATACACTGGAGTTCAACGACGCCAACTTCGAGCAAGAGGTACTCGGTGCATCGCAGCCGGTCCTCGTGGACTTCTGGGCCGAGTGGTGCATGCCGTGCAAAGCACTGGGGCCGACGATCGACGAACTGGCCACCGAATATGCCGGACGCGTCAAGGTCGGCAAGGTCAACGTCGATGACAACTCCTCCCTGTCGGTCAAGTTCGGCATCAACGCGATCCCGACGGTCATCCTGTTCAAGGACGGGCAGGTGGTCGAGAAATTCGTCTCCTTGCGAGGCAAGCGGGACTACGCCGCCGCCCTGGACGCGGTGCTGTCCGGCGGCTGAGATTCCCAAAGGCCGATATAGACTGTTTCCGAACCCCGGGCCCCAGGCCCGGTTTTTTTTCGTGGCACGGTCGGCCGGAGGGGTCCGTGATAGTTTGGGCGGAGGGTGGCATGGACTGACTTGTCAGCCCGTGACGCCTGCGGGCAGGACGCGGGCCGACAAGTCGACCCGCGCATAGCACGCGATGGCTTGCGGAACCGCCGAAACTCTCCCGGGCCTCGGCTGGGGTGGTTAACGGCCAGTATTGAGTCGGGGGGGCATCGGGTCTAAAATGTATGCCCATGTCGGATGAATCACAGTCAGGCAATGGGAACGGCTGGCGCGGCGAAGGTGCGAGGACCGGTCGGCGCCGCGTTCAAGAAGATCCGTCACGGATTCTGATTATCCTGCCGAACTGGGTGGGTGACCTCGTGTTGGCGACCCCGGCTTTGCGCGCTTTGCGGGAGCGGTTTCCCTCCGCCCGGCTCACCGGTGTGGTCAAGGAGCACATCGCCGAGGTGCTCAGCGGCGGGGATTGGCTGGACGATCTCGTGTTCTGGCCGGCGGGTGGCAGTCGTCCGATGCGCCGCCAGGGTTTCCTCGGACTGGCGGGGGAACTGCGCGACGAGCGATTCGACGTCGCGCTGTTGCTGACGAATTCATTCCGGTCCGCGCTGCTCGCGCGGCTGGCCGGCATTCCGCGGCGGATCGGCTACGACCGCGAGGGCCGCGGGCTGCTCCTGACCGACAAGCTGCTCCCGCACAAGTTCGACGGCAAGTACGTGCCCACGCCGATGATCCGATACTACAACGCGATCGCGCGCTATCTCGGATGCCGGAGCGTGCCCGAACGTCCGGAGCTGTTCACCACTCCCGAGCAGGATGCGATCGCCGCCGCGGCGGTGGAGGCGGCCGGTGCGACCACCGGGCAGCCTCTGGTCGTGGTCAATCCCGGCGCATCGTTCGGGTCGGCCAAGTGCTGGTTGCCCGAGCGGTTCGCGGAAGTGGCGGACCGCCTGGCCCGCGAGTGCCGGGCGGCGATTTTCGTCGCCTGCGGACCCAACGAGGTCGAGGTGGCCCGCCAGGTCGCCGGCCGAATCAAGGAGAAGGTGACCGTCCTCGACAACCCGGTGATGCGGCTCGGCCCGCTCAAGGCGCTGATTCGGCGGGCGAACCTGCTCATTACCAACGATACCGGCCCGCGGCACTTCGCCAACGCCTTCGGCACCCCGGTGGTGACGATCTTCGGCCCGACGGACCCGGAATGGACCCGGACCGATGTTCCCAACGAACGGTCGCTCATGGTGCCGGTCGACTGCGGTCCGTGCATGAAACGCGTCTGCCCGCTCGATCACCGATGCATGACCCGGATCAGCGGCGACAAGGTATTCGAGGTGGCCCGCTCCCTGCTCGAAGGCCGGAGCGTGCCGGTCTCGGAACCGGCTTCATGAACCATCCGTCCTTGACGGGATGCAAGGCTGAGCTTCCATGGACCCGTTGAGATGCGCCGGCGGCCTGTATGCGTGAGAGTCAACCTTGAAACGTGCGTCACACAAGCTGCATGAGGCCGTCGATCGCCTGGCCGGGGCACGCGTCGGCGTGGTCGGCGATCTCGTGGCCGACCTGTACGTCAGCGGGCTGAGCGATCGCGTGTCGCGCGAGGCGCCCGTGCTGATCGTCCGCTACGAGCGGGAGTGGCTTCGCCCTGGCGGCGCGGCGAACGTGGCCGCCAACCTTGCGGCGCTGGATGCACGGGTCCACGTCGTCGGGCTCGTCGGCGAAGACCCTGCCGGCAGGGGGCTCATTGACAACCTGCGTGGCATGCGACCCGACGGCACGATGAACTGCGAGCAGATCGTCCTCACCCCCGGTCGCGAGACGATCACCAAGACGCGGTTCCTGGTGGGGGCCAGGCTGACGAGCCGGCAGCAGGTGCTTCGGCTCGATCGCCAGCCGAGTTCGCCGCCGGGGCCCCGATTGCAGGCGGACCTGTGCGAACGCATTCGCCGCGTGGACGGTCAGGTCGATGCCTGGATCGCCAGCGATTACGGCTACGGGCTTTTCGATGATTCGATCCGCCATCTCCTTCGCGAAATCGCCGGCCGCAAGTGCGTCATGGCGGATTCCCGCTGGGAACTCCATCGGTTCACGGGCATGACCGTGGTCAAACCGAACGAGGAGGAGGCGGAGGAACTCGGGCGGCGGTTTGCGATTTCCGAGCCGGATGTCGGCAAGCTGGCCGAGGGCCTCGCCCGGAAGCTTCAGGCCCGATCGGTGCTGATCACCCTGGGCAACGAGGGCATGGTGCTGGCCACCGACGGCATCGTCGCGCGAATCGAGGCCAGCGGCGGCGACGAGATCGTGGATTTGACCGGGGCGGGCGACTCGGTCGCCGCCACGCTCGTGGCGGCCGTGGCGTCCGGTTCCGATATCGAAACCGCCGCCCGTCTCGCCAATCACGCGGGCGGCATCGTGGTCATGAAAGAGGGGGCCGCTACGGTGTCGCCGGCCGAACTCCACGAAGCCATCGATCGGGCGGAGGGGGGCGCGTGAGCGTCATCATCACCGATCACAGCCGGCTCAAACGAGAGGTCGACGCGCTGCGCGGGGCGGGAAAGTCCATCGTGTTCGCCAACGGCGCGTTCGACGTCATCCACGTCGGGCACGTCCGTTATCTCCAGGGGGCGGCCGCCGAGGGCGACGTGCTCGTGGTGGCGGTCAACAGCGATGAGTCGATCCGGCGGTACAAGGATCCCACGCGGCCTCTGCAGCCGCTGGCCGAGCGAATGGAGATTGTCGCCGCGTTCGCCTGCGTGGACATCGTGACCTGCTTCGACGATCCCACCTGCGACGCCCTGCTCGCACTCGTGCGCCCGGGCGTTCACGCCAAGGGGCCCGAGTACACCCCCGATAACCTGCCGGAGTTTCCGACCCTTCGGCGGTTGGGCATCCGATTGGCCAACGTGGGTGACCCGAAGAACCATTCCTCCACCGAACTGATCCGGAAGATGGGGACGCACTGAACCGTCAAGGCATCGGCGCCGCGATGCCGACCGGCGCGCCGCCGAGCCGGGCCTCGCCGCGGCGGACGCGATCCGCGAACTTCACAACTTCCTGGTAGAGGGAATCGAGGATCTCGGACTCCGCCACCGTACGGGTCTGCTCGCCCTGGACGTAGATGACTCCGCGGCCTTTGCCCGCGAAGACCGCCACGTCCGCGCCCTCCGCCTCGCCCGGGCCATTGACCACGCACCCCATGACCGCGACCTTCACGGGTACGTCGATGTCCGCGAGCTTCCGGCGCACCTGTTGCACGAGCGTCAGCAGGTCGACCTCGATCCGCCCGCAGGTCGGGCACGCGATCAGTTCCGGTTCGTTCCGCGAGCGCAGGCCCAGGCAGCAGAGCAGTTCCTTCCCGTCCTCGACCTCGTGTACCGGGTCGGCTGCGTACGAGATGCGGATCGTGTCGCCGATCCCCTCCGCCAGCAGCGTCGCCAGCGCCGAGATCGAACGAATGCGCCCCGTTTCCGGCGGGCCCGCATGGGTCACGCCCAGGTGCAGCGGAAAGTCGAAGCGGGCGCTGATCGCCCGGTAGGCGTCGATCGCGACGATCGGATCGGGACTCTTGGCCGCCAGGACCACGTCGCCGAAATCGTTCTCCTCGAAGATGCGCAGGTATTCCTCGAGTTTGCGCACCATCAGGTCGATCAGCCGGCCGCGATAGTCGGTGAGCAGGCTTTCCTTCTCCGCCGCGCGGACGGCTTTGTCCTGTCGTTCGACGATGCTGCCCTCGTTCACGCCGACCCGGATCGGGATACCCGCCGATCGACAGGCCCGGATCACTTCGTCAACCTGCTTGCGGTCCTTGATGTTGCCCGGATTGAGTCGAATCTTGTGTACGCCGGCGTCGATGGCTTCGAGGGCC
>JAPKGY010000316.1 GCA_026647385.1 Phycisphaerae bacterium
GATGGCAATACGGGATGATCCGGGAGGTGTTCTTGGCCGCCTGAATGGCCGCGACCTTGGCGACCTCGAGCGGGTCCCCCTTGGGCACCTGGCGCTCCCGAATCCGGCGTATGGTTTCGGGCTGAAGCGTCAGGCTGGCTCGCGCCGTGGCGATGCGAGCGGTCCGGGGCTTGTTGGAAACATCGAACATGATTCCACCTTTCGCAAACTGACCGATCGTATTCGCCGGAACGCCGTGACTCTGAAAAGCCTCGGGGTTCCTTACTACCCGATTGCCGGTTCGAGTCCCTTTAATCGACGAGCCTCCGGCCCCCTGCCGGAGGGCAAGCCCCTTCGCGACCGTCGGCCTGTTCAGGCATCCACGGTCACGGACCCCTGCGCGAGGCCCGCCTGCATTTCCGCACGATCCCCCCACCGGGTGCGGACCACGAGGATGCCAGCCACCGAAGTCTAGCACAATCGGGCGCATAATTCAAACCTGGATATCTAGGTTGACATTGAACGTCGTGACCGCTATAGTCCTATCATTGGAGGGTCCGCGCGGCGGTGGTGGACGCGCCCGGACTCACGGAACCGCCCGGAGTCGGAGCGCACTATGATCTCGCTGACTGCCGAATACGCGTTGCGAGCGATCGTATGGATTGCAGGTCGGCCGGACGCGGCGATGGGCACTCGCGACATCGCCGAGGCCACGCAGGTTCCCGTCGGCTACATGTCCAAGGTGTTGCAGGCGCTCGCCCGGACCCATCTGGTCCGATCCCGTTCGGGGCGAAGCGGCGGGTTTGTCCTTGGCCGCAGTCCGGATGAGATCTCGGTGCTGGACGTCGTTCGGGCGGTGGATCCGTTTGAGCGGATCGACCGCTGTCCGGTCGGACACCGCGAGCACAAAGGCGAGTTGTGTCCGTTGCATCGCCGACTGGATCATGCGGTGGCCATGGTCGAACGCGCGTTTGCCGCCTCCACCATCGCCGAGCTCGTGGCTGAGGCGACGGACCCCAGCCCCCTTTGCCCGGCCCCGGAGCCATCCCCCGCCCGACGCGATGCCCGACGCCCCAAGCGAGGCCGGCGGGCTCGAAAAGAGCATCCGGACAAATCCGTGGGCTGAGACCTCTCGACGCGCATGGGCGGTCGCCGGGCAGCGTTCCCGGGAGCGGCTCTAACCGCCCTTCCGCTGCTCGATCGTCTGTTGGATGCGATTGATCAGGGCGGCGTCCGCCGGGCGTTTCTGCAGGATGGCCTGGTACTCAGCGATCGCCTCGTTGCGGCGACCCAGCGACCAGAGGTAATCGGCGTACTCGACATGGATGCTCCAGGCGCGCGGGTTCTTCGCATCCGCGGTGGAGACGGACAATTGATAGTACGCGATCGCCTCGTCCGGCCTTTGCAGTACCCTTGCGGTTCGGGCACAGGACCGCCAGGCGGTCGCGAAGTGCGGATCGATCCGGGCTTGCTCCCGATACTGCTCGAGGGCCTTTTCGTATTCGCGACACCGGCCGTAATGGTTCCCCAGGTTCATCCGGGCGATCATACAATCCGGGCTCACGCCGACCGTGTGCCTCCAGAGCGTACCGTTGTCTTTCCACGTGTGACATTGCTGCACGGATCGCCATCCGCAGGCCGCAAGCACCGCCAGGCTCAATCCACCCGCGACGGCCAGTCTCGTTCGATGTAATCGGGATATGGCCTCCGGTGTATCGTCCATTTCGGACGCCTCCGCGGCCCTGCACCACTTTTCGAGCAGGAGTCCAATCATGAGAATGATGCCCGCGGAGCCGTAGTACATGTAATGGTCCGAAACGAACGCGTATTGCATCCAGATGAAGTTCTTCAGCCCGATGACCGGCGCGACCGTCAGCAGGAACAGCCCCAGGCCCCAGAGCCAGAGGTCGCCGAGCCGTCTGCGGTGGCGCCAGATCAGATAGCCGGCCGCCACGACCACAGCCAATGAAATCCAGTATCGCGGCACGAGCAGGGACTCGGACCAGCGCGGATAGATGATCGCCTGCCTGACGGGAAGAAGCATCTTGGTCACGTAGTGGACCAAGGCCGCCACCGCGATGAAAGGCCGCAGCGTGTACGGGAGCGGTTCCCAGGACTTGGCGATGAACTGTTCGCGCACCGAAGTGATACCCGCCATGGCCAGCGCGAGCGCAAAGAAAGGCAGCGACCGTCCGACCGATGGCCACGTCCAGCGGCGATCGAGCACCCGGTCGGTGACGATCAGCACGGGCGCGAGCACGACCGCAGCCGCCTTGCCGCAGAGGGCGAGCACAAAGGCTGCAACGGAAGCGATGTAAAGCCATACGCCCTTTTTCCAGGTCGCATCCGATTGGTGAGATCGTCGGCGGTAGTGGATGTAGAGCAGCAGGGACATCCAGAGGAACAGGCTGGAGACCAGGTTTTTTCGCTCGGCCAACCAGGCAACGGAGCACACGTTCACGGGATGCAGCGCGAAGCAGGCCGCGGTGAAGACCGCGATCGGAAAGCGAACGCCCAGCGCGCGCAGCACGAACAGGATGAGAGCCGCATTGATCGCGTGCAGGATCATTTGCGTCCAGTGATAGAGCGGATGGGCCGGGAAATTGACTCCGTTGGCAAAGTCGGCCCCGGGCGGCGAAAGCCCGACCAGCTGGTGCTCGATCCAGAACGTAGAGAACGTGAGCGGGTAGTAGTGCAAGCGCGGCCTGGGGTTCCACAGATCGGCCCAGATGGCCCCCAGGCCGCCGTCGCCGGTGACCAGCGGGTTTTCGTAGATGTACTTGCGATCGTCGAAACTCACAAACTCGTTCTCGAGCGTGACCCGATAAACCGCCACGACAGCCACCAGGATCACGATCGCGGCGGCCCAGCTCCGCCAGACCGGCGCGGGATCGATGGGCGGCATCGGGAGCGGCTCCGCCGGTTTGCGCGCGGTCAGTCCAGCCGATCCCTGTTGCGGCTTCGTCCTCTCACGCGAACTGAATCGCCGTGCCACGCACGATCTCCTGAACAAGACTCTGTTCGCTACGCCGATGACCCCGTCGCCACCTCCGGAGTCGGGCCGAGAAGACCCTTGCCGGCATCGAGCTGCTGGTGCGTACCCACGAGCACCAGGACGTCGCCGTCTTCCAGGCTGAGATCCGGCGAGGGGCTGGGGATGGGCGATCCGCGTCGGGTGACGGCGACGATGGTGGCTCCGGTCCGGGCGCGCAGGTTGAGATCGCGAATCGTTCGCCCGCACGCGGGGCTGTCGGGCGTGAGCATGAAGGTCTGAGTGAGGGCGGCCTCCAGCACTTGCAGCCATTCGACCCGCAGTTGGCGGTCGGTCGGCAGCCCGCGGAGCATGCCGTAATGCCCCGCCCGGATCAGCATGATCTGCCGCTCGATCAGATTGTCGGGAATGGCGAATTCGCGGAGCACGTGGGCGAAGATTTCGATCGACGTCTCGAATTCCTCGGGGATGACCTGCCTGGCCCCGAGTCGATAAAGGGCCTCCAGGTCGGCCACGTAGCGCGTTCTGGCCAGGATGTACAGGTCCGGCCTGGCCCGATGGGCCTGGTCGACGATTCGGCGGGTTGCGTCCCGGTCGGCGATCGAAACGACGAGCGCCCGGGCGGACTCCAGCCCAACTCGGTGGAGAATCGCCAGCCTCGCGGCGTCGCCGATGACCACGTCCGCGCCGTCCTCTCGGGCGGTCCGCGCGTTCGAGCGATTGAATTCCACGACGGTGAACGGAATACTCGTCGCGCGCAGCACCCGTCCGAGATTGCGCCCGTTCACACCGTAGCCGACGATAATCACGTGAGTCGTGTTTGAACTCACGGTCCCGCCGACGTGGGAGGCGGGCATGCGGTGCCGTCGGCGGTCCGGACGCAGCCAGCGCGCGGCCACGACGCTGATCGGCGCACCCGCCGGCACCAGCAAAGCGCCCAGAGTCATCGTTCCGACGACCACCACGATGAAGCCCGAGATGAAATCGGCCGGGAATATCCCGAATCGGCCGGCGTCCCGGGCCAGGATGTACCCGAGCTCGCTGATCGTGCAGAGTCCGATCCCGCTTGTGATCGCCAGCCGCAAAGGCCATCCGGAAGCCAGGACCGACGACGAGGCGATGAGCGTCTTGATCGCAACCACTCCCACGATGGCCAGAAGGAACGACACCGGATGCCGGGCGAACACGTCGAGGTCGGTCAGCATTCCGATGGACACGAAGAACAGCGCGTTGAACGCGTCGCGAAACGGGGTGATCTCCGCCCGCAACTGGTGCCGCACGTCGGTCTGGGCAAGCAGCAAACCGCCGATGAACGAACCCAGGGGCCAGGACCAGTTCGCCAGGCCCGCGAGCCATGCGCCCGTGCACGCAACCACGATGGCGAACAGAGTCATGAGTTCCTGGCCGCCGAAGCGGAAAACGAGATTGACGAGGGTGGGTATGGTCAACCGGGCCACGACAATGACCAGGATCAAGCCCCCCACCGCCAAGCCGATCTTTCCGGCGTATGTTGTCCAGGAGGCATGTCCCCCGCCGGTCATCCCCAGGAGCGGAATCAGAATGAGGACCAGAATGACGCCCATGTCCTGAAGCAGACTGACCGTGGTGACGACGGCACCAGTCGGCGAGTCGACCTGGTCGCGATCGGCCAGGTGCTTGAGCATGATGGTTGTGCTGCTCACGGAGACGGCCAAGCCCCCGACGGTGGCACCGGCCCAGTCGAGCCCAGCCAGCAGATACAACGCGGCCCCGATCACCAGAGTTGTGACACCCATCTGGAGGCCGGCAGCCAGGAGGAGGCGCCATCCCATGCGCACCAACGGCTCCGGCGTCAGTTCGAGGCCTACGGTGAACAGCAACATGACCAAACCGAGTTCGGCGAAGAACTGGACCTGCTGCCTGCCGGTGTCCGGATCGATGAGCCCCAGGCCGGATTGCCCGATCGCGATGCCCGCGAGCAGGAAACCGAGGATGGTCGGCGCCCGGACGGCGCGCATGATCCACGCAGCCGCCAGCGCGGCCCCGAACACGACCACGACCATCATCAGTGAAGCCCGGGGCCCGGCCGCGTCGGCGGCGTCGGCGGCCGTCAT
>JAPKGY010000317.1 GCA_026647385.1 Phycisphaerae bacterium
ACCGCGACCTCGAGATCTTCCTCGACCTGGCCCGATCGTACCAGCGGCGCAAGAAAAACCAGCGCGTCTATCCGCCCTACTTCGACTAACCCGGCTTCCGCGCGAATGACGCCACAGAGCCGCGGGCTTCCCTTGACACACGACGCGGGCGTATGCCCGCACGAAGCCGCTTCCCCTCGACACGACACGAACGCATCCGCGTTCCTTCTGTGGCGAAGCCGCGGGTCGTGTCAAGGGTTCGCGGCGAGTCCTGTGTCAACGGCTTCAGGTCGCCGCGGCGACTCGCGCGGCCTCGGGCCCCGCGGCTTGACGCCAGGAGCGGGCAAGAAATGCCGTAACCGCATCAAGCCGGTGCGATTGCCGCGCGATGGCTGCATAAATTGCAGCCCGGCTGCGGATTGTTCTCCCGGCGAACAGGGCAATCCCCGCTCGGTCGTGAGAAACCTGCGAGCGTCGGCCTTTCGGCATTGGCGAGCCGGCCACGGGTTCGTATACTATTGGCCACCCCTCAAAGTCACGAAAGGATGGATCGGTATGAGCCAAGCGCAGCACAGTCCGCTGAGTCGCCGGGCTTTTCTTCGAACGACGACCTGCACGGCCGCCGCAGCCGGCATCGGGGCGATCGTGCAGCGCGCCCGGGGGGCGACGACGACGCAACCGGCCAGGCCGCTGCTGCCGCACGGCGTGCTCGGCCGAACAAAGTTCCCGGTCACGCTGGTCAGCTTCGGCGCGATCAAGCTGCGCGACCACGATCACACGCGCGTGCTCAAGCTGGCCATCGATAAAGGGGTCAATCTCTTGCACACCTCCGACTCCTACGGCGGCGGCAAGAGCATCGCGGCGGTCGCCAACCTCTTCAAGGCCGACAAGACCTACCGCGACAAGGTGTTTCTCTGCCTCAAGGGGCTCACCCGTCAGAAGGAGGCGGAACTCGACAAGATGCTCGCCACGCTCGGCACGGATCACGTCGATTCCTGGCTGTGCGAGCTGCAGACGCCGGACGCCGGTCGGCTGGAAACCGTGCAGGCCCTTCTGGACGCGATGAAAAAGAAGGGCAAGGTGCGCCACCCCGGCTTCGTCTGCCACGTGGACATGAACGGATCGATCGAGATGGTCGTCGAGAAGGCGCCGACCTTCTTCGACGTCGCCCTGATCGCCATGACCATGGCTCCCGTCCCGGGCGACCGGGACAAGGACCGCACCGGCCCCCAGAGCGAACGGTTCGTGAAGAACCTCAAGGCCCTGCGCGAAAAAGGGGTGGGTATCCTCTCGATGAAGAGCGGCGCCGCCAAGGCGGTGCAGAAAGGCTCGGAGGTCTATCTGCCGCACGCCAAGGCGATCCTGCAAGCCGGCGCCGATTCGATCCTCACCAGCATGGACGCGTTCGAGCAGGTCGAGATGATCGCCCAGCTCGACATCAAGTCACCCCACCTGACCGAGAAGGATCGCCAGGCGGCCATCGACTTCAAGCAGCAGCGGGCGGGTGCATGCCTCATGTGCGGAGAGTGCACCGGCGCATGCCCGTTGGGTCTGCCGGTGGCCGACCTGATGCGCTTCCGCATGTACACCCAGGAGTACGGCCTGGCCGATCAGGCCCGGCTCGAATACACGGCCTTGGGGCCCGGCGTTCACAACGCCATCGCCAACTGCGGGCTGTGCGAGGTGTGCAGCGGCGTTTGCCCGGTCGGGCTGGCGTCCTCCGCCACCGTGCGCGAAACCGCCGCGATGCTGGCCTGACCGAGCGCCCGCACACCATCCACACAACCGGATAGTCCCGGGCCCGGGCATCACCCGCCCGGGCTTTTGCTTGGCCTCGAAACCTCGCACGGGTATGATGGGCGCCCGCTTGATCGCGAAAGGAGATGACGTATGCGTCTGCTGTGCTGTGCGACTCTGTTGGCGATTATGACGGGATGTGCCGCAACCGGGATCTCTCCAAAACGATTCACGACTGATACGATCAGTTTCGGCATCGTGGTCAGCGATATCGACAAAGCCCTGACGTTCTACAAGGACGCGGTCGGCCTGACCGAGGTCAAGGGCTTCGACGTTCCCGCCGAGATGGCCCGAGACGCCGGCCTGAGCGACAACAAACCTTTCCACGTCCACGTACTCAAAACAGCCGACGTGCCCGAAGCCACCCAGGTCAAACTGATGCAGTTCGTCGATACCCCCGGAGCCCGGCCGGACAACCGCTTCATCCATTCGACCTACGGTATCCGCTATCTGACGATCCGCGTGGCCGACATCGACGCCGCCATGGCCCGGGCCGCCCGAGCCGGCGTCAAGCCCATCGCCAAGGGCCCCTGTCGACTGGCTTCAGGTCAGTATCTCGCCATTGTCCGCGATCCGGACGGCAACATGGTCGAACTGATCGGCCCGAAGCGCAGCGGATAAGCCGCAAAGTGCGACGAGCCGAGGAAGAAGTGATAGCTCGGATCGGTCAAAGGTCGCGGGAAGGTGAAGAGCAGCTCGCGGACGCCGTCGCCGCTCGCGCGGACGATCTCGACGACGAAATCCTCCGTCTCGAAACGCTCGCCCGGGGTGAAGCCCTCCTTGCGTCCGACCGCCTCGAGCATGGAGCGCCCCATCAAACCCGCGAAGTAGCCATCGCCTTCCGTCCGAACACGCAGGCTGCGATCGCCCACCCGCTCGATGCTGCTGGGCTGATCCACGCCCAGGAAATCCGTCGAGAACGTGAGCACGTATCCGGTCAGGGGCGCGGCTCCGCCGGCCTCCTCGATCGCGGGCATACAGTTGAAACCGAGCGGCGGCAGGTTGATGAAGAACAGCCGATCGCCCGGCTGATAAGGCCCGCCCAGCTCCGATGCCTCGACGGCCGGCAGTTCGCTCAGCGCGGTGAGGCCCCGGACACCCGAGCCCAGGACGACGTTCAAACCCGCCCCAGCCGCCAGGTACAAGCCCAGGGCGACCGCGATCATTCCGTGCCCGGCCTTGGCTGAGCCTCCTCCGATCCGCGCAACCACCTGCCACATGGCATGGACCGCGGTCACAACCGCGAGGACCGCGCCGGCGGACGCCAGGTACAGGTGATGCGCGGAGGCAAATACTGGCAGCACGGGCAACAAGGGCAGAATGGCCAGCGCCAGCCAGAACCAGGCCGCCCGCAAAGGCCGAAGCCAGACCAGCACCACCGCCCACATCATGGCTATCACCGCGAACGCGCCGTAGAACGCCGTCGCCTGAGACCGCAAAGCGTCCATGCCGGCGAATCCGATGATCGGCATGTAGGCGAACAGGCCAAGCAGGTAGTAGAGGAACTTGTCGAAGACGAATCGCCCGAAGCCCGGCGTCGACGGCAGGTACGCATACGGCGGGCCGAGCAGCGGAAATCCGCCGAGCGCCGCATGCCGGACGGCGAAATAAGCGAGCGTCAGCAGCGCGAGCCACACGTAAGCGACCGATCGGCGTTTCAGTCGCGTCGGACGAAGCAGCCGGTCGCCCGCAACCACCAGCGGCGCGAACATGACCGCCGTCTCGCGGCAGCCGAGGGCAGCCGCATAGCACGCGAAAGCCGCAACGGCATACGTCGCGCCGCCGGGCGAGGGCGCGCTCCCGTCCCATCGTTGCCAGCCGGACCACCGGCTCCAGCACCACAGGCCGACCAGTACGAACGCGGCGGCCATCTGCTCGTTCTGGCACGCGATCCACTGGGTGGTCAGGGCACTGGCCGGGTGAGCGACGAACAGCACGCCCGCCAGCGTCGACCAGACCGCCGGCAGGCCCGCCGCACGCGCCAGCAGCAGGACCAACAGGCCGTTGAACGCGGTCCACGCCAGCGAGAAAGCGTGCATCGGGCCCGGGCGCCAGCCCCCGGCGACGTACTCCAGCTTCATCAGGAAAAACGCAACCGGACGGAAGAACCGCTGGTCGGCCTGGTCCTGCCACCACATCCGCACCCGCCGCCGCTCGCCGCCCAGGTGCGAGGCGTCGATCATCGCGCGGACGGACCATCCGCCCGCGCGCAGTTCCGCCCGGTGGCTGTGGTCATCGAGCATGAACCCCGTATCGAGGCACCGCCCGTGCAATGCCGCGACGGCCAACACGATCAACCCGATACCAGGCAGATAAGAACGCATGAGGCAGGCGATAGGTTAACCGGATCGGGGACAGAGCACTAGAAAACGCCGAAATCGCAGTCGAAGATCCGACGTGGCGGAATTCGACGTGGCGAGCGCCGAAACCCGAAGATGGACGCCGGGCGGGGGCATCGGGCGGCGTAGCGCTCCCCTCCGGGTCGCGGCTAAACCGTGGGCCGATCTCGGCGTTTCGGCGTTTCGACGTTTCGACGTTTCGACTTACTTATTGACGTCTTGACGTTTTGACGTCTTGACGTCTTGACGTTTTGACGTTTTGACGTTTCGCCTTTCAGCGTATAATCCCGCCCCATGACCCAGACCATTGCCATTCTGGATTTCGGCAGCCAGTACTCCCAGCTCATCGCCCGGCGGGTGCGGGAGAACCGGGTGTTCAGTTTGCTCGTGCCGCCGACCGTCACGCCACGACAGCTCCAGGACATGAACGCGGTCGGTTTGATCTTCTCCGGCGGGCCGGCCAGCGTGTACGAGAAGCAAGCCCCCCGCTGCGACCCGGCCATCCTGGAGATGGGCCTGCCCGTGCTCG
Source organism: Phycisphaerae bacterium (assembly GCA_026647385.1). GTDB lineage: Bacteria > Planctomycetota > Phycisphaerae > UBA1845 > PWPN01 > JAPKGY01. The sequence goes on from JAPKGY010000317.1 coordinate 4,645, forward strand.
GCATCTGCTACGGAATGCAGGTGACCTGCCGATTGCTCGGCGCCCAGGTCGACGCGGCCAAGGCCCGCGAGTACGGCCGAACGCGACTGGACATCCTCGACGGGGAAGGCCTGCTCGCCCACGCCCCCTCGCCGACCAACGTGTGGATGAGCCACGGCGACAGGGTCATGAACCTGCCGCCCGAGTTTATCCCGCTCGCCAAGACCCCGAACTGCCCCATCGCCGCCGTCCGGCATCGGAGCCGGCCGGTCTACGGCGTCCAGTTCCATCCGGAAGTAACGCACACGCCCAGCGGCGGCCAGATCCTGCGCAACTTCCTCTACGGAATCTGCAAGTGCAAGGGGGACTGGGAGGTCAGCAATTTCGTCGCCCAGACGATCGAGTCCGTCCGCCGGCGGCTCAAGCCGAACGAACGGG
>JAPKGY010000318.1 GCA_026647385.1 Phycisphaerae bacterium
GGCGGCGTCGAGGAGGACCTGTCGTTTGATGGCCATGGCGATAAGCGAGCCCAGCGTGCCGGCCAACATCTGATCGGTTCCATCGAACTGCCCCTGGAGCTTGTTGAGCAACTGGAGGACGCCGATCACCTCGCGATCCGGCGTGACCAGCGGCACGCTCAGGATGTTTCGGGTTCGATAGCCGGTTTGCCGGTCGATCTCCGGGTTGAATCGCGGATCCGCGTAGGCGTCGGGGACGACGACGACGGTCTGGCTCCGGGCTGCATCGCCGGCGATGCCCAGCTTCGCGGAGAAGCGGATTTCTCCGGTCCCGGTGGCCACCTTGCTGTACAGTTCGTCCCGATCGCGGTCGTAGAGGAAAATGGTCGCCCGGTCGCAGCCCAAGGCGGAGCGTCCGGCCTGTTCGGCTGTCCGGAGCAGGGGTTCCAGCTCGAACGTTTGGCTCATCTGGCGGACGACCTCGACCAGCACCGCCAGATGCTGTTCCGCCCCGCCCGACACACATGGGTTATCCTGCGGAACTCCGCTCATCGCTACCTCTGACCCGGAGCTGCCCGTTTACGGGGTGGCTTTGACACTTTGACGTTTGGCCATTTCCGCCCTCAGTTGTTCGAATTCTCCCGGTTTCATGCGGATCGCGTCCTGCTCGGTCGGGAAGCGCCCGGTCTGCACGTCCGCGACGTACCGGGCGAAGGCCTCGGACAGGACCTGGGAGAGATTGGCATACTGCTTGACCGCCCGCGGCGGGTGTCCCCCGCCCCAGGCCAGCATATCGTGCAACACAACCACCGTCCCGTCGCAGTGCGGGCCGGCCACGCAGCCGATGACCGGGAGTTGTGTGCCCTCGGTGATCTCCCGGGCCACCTCGTCGGCCACCGCCTCCAGCAGGAGCAGCTCGGCGCCGGCGCGTTCGAGGAGGCGAGCGTCCTCGATCAGTCTGATCGCGCCGACCGCGTCGCGGCCTTGAGCGCGGTATCCGCTGCGGTCCTCGATTTCCTGAGGCAGCAGCCCCAAGTGAGCCACCACCGGTACACCGGTCTGTCGCACCGCAGCCACCAGTTCGGCGTCCTGCCCGGTCACCTCGATCTTGACCGCGTCGCAGTCGGCCTGGTCTCGAAAGCGCCGGCACCATTCGACCGTGGCATCGAGTCCTCCCTGCCGGCAAAGGTAAGGCAGATCGCCCATCACGAAACTGGCGGGGGCGCCGCGGCGGACGGCGCGGGTCAGCTCCAACTGAAACTCCACCGGGACCTGGCGGGTGGTCGGCAGACCGAGGACGACCTCGCCGGCGGTGTCTCCGACCAGCAACACCTCGACACCGGCGGCTTCCATGAGCCGGGCCGTCGCCGCGTCGTAACATGTGAGAACACTGAACTTGCGCTTCGCCCGCTTGCCCGCGCGAAGGGTCTCGATCGTCGTTTTCCTGGTCGCGTCGACGGTCATACCCCCCAGCATACGCCCCCCCGAAAAAGGCCACAAGACTACCATCTTGCGTCGAGGCATCGGCGATGGGATAATAGCGCCGTTGGTGGGGTGAAGGGGGCGGAGTTTTCGACCGCCCGGTCCTTCACGGCTGCGTCCCCCTGGGCCGGTGACGCTTTGACAACAGGATACTGCTGGTCGCCCGACCAGTTCATGGGAAGGATGGCATGGGAGCCACTCTCGACGCCCTGCATCGGTTACAATCCATCGAGGACAGACTACGCTCCGTTCGCGATCAGATCGAATCCAAGCGTCGCACGGTCAAAGCTCGCCAGAGCCGGATCGCCGCCATCGAGAAGCAGAACGCCGAGACCCAGCAGATCATCCGCCAGGCCCAGGCTGAATCCGACCGCTTCGAACTGGACCGTCTGACCCGCGAGGAACACGTCAACAAGCTTCGCGAGGCCCTCAATCGCACCAAGAGCAACAAGGAATACGCGGCGATCCTGACCCAGCTCAATACCGAAAAGGCGGATATGCTCAAGCTGGAGGAGAGCGCGCTCAACGCGCTCGGGCGGGTGGAGCAGGAGAAGAAAAAGGAGGCCGACCTGCGCGCCATCCTGGAAAAGGAGAAGACTCAGGCCGCCGAAATCGCCCGAACCTCGGCCGAGGCTGAAGGCCGACTTGCCAAGCAACTGGCGGCGCTCGAACAGGAACGCGACGCCGCGGCGGACGGCATTCCCACCTCCGTGCTCGCGATGTTCCGGCGGGCCTGCGAGCGCCACGAAGGTGAAGCCATGGCCCTGGTCGAGCGCGTCCACCCCAAACGCTCCGAGTATGTCTGCACCGGGTGCAACATGTCCGTTCCGCTGGAGATCATCAACTCCCTTCAGTCCCGCGACGAGGTCCAGATGTGCCAGATCTGCTCGCGGATTCTCTATCTCGAGGTCCCGGCTGGGGCCGCCGTCTGACACGAACAATCCGGCTATTCCGGGCCTGTTCTCGACGGCCAGGTCGCGCGGGTCGCCACGGCGATGAGCACTGAAGTCCGCGGCGCTTTGCGGAGCGCACCCCTTTCCGGTTCCATCGGGGCGATTCGATCGTTCTATCGGATGCGCTTCGGGGCAGGCATGGCGGATGGTTCGCCGGTCTGTTGTTGAAGGATGAGTCTGGCGACCGCGAAGTCGATGTTGGTGAGGTTCTGGCTTTCACCCAGCGTGATCGTCGCGGGTTCGAGCCGGGAAGGCAGCGCGCCGCAAAGGTCGCCCTCCTCGCAAATGTAGCCGTCGTCGTCCCGGTCGGTACCCGCGTAGATGACATAAGCGCCGGCCGGCAGACCGCCGATCGCATAGACGTAGCTTTGGGCGGCCTGGGTGGCGGCTTCGCCGATGGTATCGCGGGTGGCGGGATCGACGGCCAATACATAGATGGTTTCAAGGGCCACGCCGGGCGGCCCGACGGCCATCAGAACTTCGATGGTGACGGGGTCGAGACCGGAGGCGGTCACGGTGACGCTGCCTCGGTAGCTGCCGTCGGCCAGACCCTGGCGGTTCACGGTGACCAGGAGGTTCGTGACGGACCCGCCGGGGGGAACCGGGTCGGCCTGGGCCAAGAGCCAATCGGTTCCGACACCGGTACGGGTCGAGACGGCATCGATGGTGAGCGGCCCGGCTGAGTTGGCCAGCTGAACGGTAAGGTGGTCGCGGTTGAGCCCGAAATTCAGCGTGTCGTTGCTGACGGTGAGGCGAGCGGTGACCGTAGGCGTGACGCCCGCGCGGAGGTAGGCTTCGCGTACGGCGGCGGCGGCGTCGACGAGTCCGGATCCGAAATGGTCGTCCCGGCCGACGGGACCGAGGTCGCGTGCGGTGGTTTCCAGAATGCCGCGAACGTCGGGGGCGGAAAGGCCGGGATTGGCGCCCAGGACCAGGGCGGCCACGGCGGCCACGTGCGGGGCGGCCATGCTCGTGCCGTTGGCGAAGATGTATTCGTACCGGAGGATTCCGCCCAGATCGCTCCCGCCGGTGCTGAGGACGCCGTCGGCGAAGCCGTCGCCGTTGAGATCGGTACCGGTAAACCCGCCGGGAGCCGCCAGGTCGATGGACGCGCCGCGGTTGGAGTAGCCGGCCAACTGAAGCTCGATATCGACGGCGGATACGCTGATGACCTCGGGTGCGGCGGCGGGGTAAGCGGGCAGGGAAGACCCTTCGTTCCCCGCGGCACCGACAATGACCAGTCCGGCGGCGGCGGCGTCGCGGAGGGCGTTGAGTTCGGTCAGGGACGGGGGCTCGCCGGGCGAACCAACGAGGCTGAGGTTGATGACGCTGGCCCGGCGCGGGGGTATCTGGCCGCTCACATTGGGCAGCCCGGCGGCGTAACGGATCGCCTCCGATACGTCGAAGGCGGTTCCTCCGTTGACGCCGAGCGCTCGCAAGGGCATGACCCGGGTCCGCCAGGTCGCACCGGCCACTCCCGCGCTGTTGTCGGTCGCGGCGGACAAGGTACCGGCGATGTGCGTGCCGTGGAATGAACTCTGGCCCGGCCCGCCGAAGAGATCGCCCTGGTCCTCGGGGTTGCCGTCCCGGCCATCACCGTCGCGGGCGGAGGCGGGATCGGCGATGAAATCGTAGCCGGCCACCAGGCGGCCCTGAAGATCGGGATGGCCCGACAGGATGCCGGTATCCACGACGGCCACGATCACGTCGTCGCTGCCGATGATCATATCCCACGCTTCCGGCAGATGAATGGCTGAGTAGTGCCACTGATAGAGGTAATAGGGGTCGTTCGGAGCGAGGGCGATGCCGCGTCGTGGATTGGGTTCGACGGCCCGAACACCGGGTTGTCCGACCAATCGAGCGTGGGCGTCGGCGGCCCGGCCGACACGCAGGCTCTTGTCTTCCGGCGGCACACCCGCGGGAGCCGCCCGGCAAGTATCCGAGGGCGAGCACTCGACGAGATCCATGCCCACATCCGACAGCAGGGCACGACGCTGCTGGACGGTCGCGCCATCGTCGAAGGTGACCAGGAGTTCACCCGTCACCCTTGATGCGGGCTCGACGGCCGAGCCAACGGTTGTGATCTGGCGACGCAGGGCGGCATCCGAGTCTTTGGCCCCAGCGGCCGCACCGGCGAGCGACGCCGAGGCGGCCGAGGCGAACGGGATCGCCGGACCGGGAGTCAAGACGGCCGCCGGCTCCTCGTCGGTCTGCACGGTCAGTTGGCCGGCAATTGAGCCGTACCCGGTGGGAGGGGCATTCGGCAGGCCGTTCTGAGAATTGTCGGGCGGCGGCTCGGTCGGCGGAGGAACCACACATCCCATGGACTGGGCGAGCGCAGCCAGCGCCACCGTCAGCCCAACGAGCCGTAAACGCCGGACCCGCTCTCCGCGCAAGGATCGCCTCAAGCCTAGATTAACCCCATTGCGACGCACCAAACATCGGTCATTTTACCGGCCGGGGGTGACGCGACAAGCGAAACGGTCACGGCCCCCAAGCGAAAGGCGATCTGTTCGCACAGTTGACAGTTCACTTCAGGAGGCTAAATTGCCTAGAATAGACAGGGACCACTCCCGAGCGGGCAGACAGGAACCCGCGTCGCTTGCCCGCCGGGTGTTGATCCCCCTTTTTGTTCCCGTAGC
>JAPKGY010000319.1 GCA_026647385.1 Phycisphaerae bacterium
GGCGCTTCCGATCTGATCGGCATACACTACTCTCGACGGTTTCCCTACGGTCAAAGCGAGGAAGTCAACGAAGGTTGCACCTACTTTCGACGGTCGGTTTCCGACTCCAGGCAGCCACCGAATTGATGCGAAAGGAGCCCGAACACGCCGGACGAGCGCTGTACCACACGCGTGTCAAGCTTGCGGCCCGCGCGCGGGCCGATCACAAATGGCCTGAACAGGCCATGCGATACTACTATCCCCACACGGTACCGCTTTCGATAAACTGAGGCGCCGGGACTCGGAACCGCTTGGCGCGACGGGACGACCTGAAACACAACTTCGAACACGCGAATTCGCCGGTTCTCATTCCGGCGTTGACGCCCGGTGGTTCCTCGTGACGAGTTTCCGATGGCCAAGGGTTAAGGCAGTCGGACTGGTTGTCGGTGGTTGCCTCCGCTGTTCCCATAGAAGGCACGCAAACCCGCCGACGGCACGTGGAGCCGCGGTAGTCATGGGTACACACGGACGCACTTCGATTCTCCTGGCTGAGACGCACTCGCTGCTCCGCGAATGCCTCCGCCATCGACTCAACGCGGAGCCGGACCTTGTCGTGGTGGGAGCGGTCGGCAACGGCGACGAGGCGGTCGAACAGGCGATCCGCGTCCGGCCGAACGTGGTCCTGATGGGGGTCGAGATGCCCGGCCTGTGCTGCTTCGATGCGGCCCGACTCCTCGACGTGCGATCGCCCGAATCGCGGGTCGTCCTGCTGTCCGGACCCCCGCACGATCGACACATCGACCAGGCATTGGCAGCCCGAGTCTGCGGCTACGTGGTCACCACCGAGTCGGATCACACGGTCATCGAGGCGATTCGCAGAGTCGCCGGCGGCCAGACGTATTTTTCCCGGATAGTTCAAGAACGGCTTGCCCTGTACCCCGACGCCGTCCGCCCGGGAACCGAAAACGCCTCCCGAGCGTCGCGCCTGACCCCACGGGAACTGGAGGTAATCCGCCACATCACCCGGGGACTCTCCCAGAAGGAAACCGCCCGGGCAATGAAGATCAGCGAACACACCGTCCACAGACACACCACCAACGTCATGAGAAAGCTCGACATTCACGACCGCGTGAGCCTCGCCCGGTTCGCGATCCGCGAGCAACTGGCACGTCCCTGACGGCCCGACCTGGGGTAAAGCGCCTACGCAAGGCTTCAAAAATCACCCGGACTGGCCATGGGGGCCGTCACTCCGCTGGTCGATAGGCGGAGTGACGACAGCGGGCAGGTCTCCGGCACTCGTCCGGCGTCCGCCCGGATCCGGGAACCCACGAACCGGCGAGCCTGTGACGCCGGAATAACTTCGGAGCCGGGCGGCCAATGCTTCCGTCACCTCGCGTGAGGGTGAAACCGCCCGACGATCCCTCGGCCAACAAGTCTTTGAGGAGCGCGTGAATCATGTTCAAGCGGATGAAACTCGGCACGAAGATCGGCCTCGGCTTTGGGCTGCTCATTGTGATCGCGATGACCTTGGGCGGCGTGGCCGTCTGGCGCATGCGGGAAGTCGAGGGGGAGTCGACCAAGCTGGCGAAGGAGTACGTCCCGGAAGTGTCCGTCGCCAACAGCATCGAGCGCAATTCGCTGCTGACAATGTACGAGATGCGCGGGTATGGGCTTTCGGACGAGGAACATTATCTGACCAAAGGCCGGGAGCACCTGGCGGAAGTCGAGAAGAACCTCAAGGAGGCACAAGACCTCGCGGACCGTTCGCCGCACCTGGTCAAGCTCAAGTCGGCGGTCGAAGACGTCCGGAGCAGGGTATCGGAATACGAAAAGCTGGTCGAGGAGACGATCGCCCGGAACAAGGCGATCGAGGAGGACCGCAAAGTCCTCGACGAACAGGCGGTCGAGTACATGAAGGAGTGTGCGGAGTTCCTTGCGCACCAGAAGGAAATGATGAACCAGGAGCTGGGCGGTGATCCCGGCGGGGCGGAACACGCGGCTGCACCCCACGAGGAGGCTTCGCGAGCACCGGCGCAGACCGCGCGACACAGTCCGGTAGCCGCCCAGCCATGCCCGGCGGGCGAGCGGGTCATCGAGCAGTTAACGCAGGGCAACGCCCGCTTCGCAAGCGGCCAGCTGGCCCGGCCCCACGTCGACCAGGGACGACGCACGGAAACCGCGACGAGCGGACAACATCCACAGGCCACGATCCTGGCCTGCTCGGATTCGCGCGTGCCCGTCGAAGTCCTTTTCGATCAGGGGATCGGCGATATCTTCCCGATTCGGGTGGCAGGCAACGTGGTGGGTGCCGATGAGCTGGGCAGTATCGAATACGGCGTCGACCATCTCGAAACGCCGCTGCTGGTGGTTCTGGGCCACACGAAATGCGGCGCGGTCACCGCCGCAGCCACGGGGGCCGCGGTCCACGGGAGCATTCCCGCGCTCATCAACAACATTCAGCCGGCGGTGGCCAAGGTGACGGGCACCCACGGTCATTTGAGCGGCGATGCCTTGATCGGCGCCTGCGTGACGGAAAACGTGTGGAGGGCCGTCGAACGCACGTTGACCGGGAGTCGGGCGGTACAGGAGCGAGCCAGAGCGGGCAAGGTCGCCGTCGTCGGTGCGATCTATAACCTCCAGCAGGGCACCGTCGAGTGGCTCGGGGCACACCCGCGGCAGAGCGAACTCCTGGGGATGCCGGTTCAGGATCCGGTGCATGGCGGCGCACACGGCGGGCCGTCGGTCGCACACGATTCGGCCAAGCTTCTGGAGCGCCTCGAAAAAATCACCCTGGTCAACGATATCATCAATGTCGGCAACGCCACGCGCATCGCCTGTTTCAAGTCCCAGGCTCTGCGCGATCCCAAGCTGATCGAGGATGCGAACAAGAACTTCGAGGTGATGAACGTCAAACTCGCCGCCCTTCGAAGAATCACCCGATTGAAGGAGGACCTTGAGCGAATCGAAAAGACGGAACAGGCAGCCAACGGCTACAAGAAGGCGATGAACGACCTCCTGGCCAATTGGCAGGCAGTCCAGGAGATCGGCAAGAAACGAGGCGAGGCGGCGGAAGTGATCTTGACGGACGCGCAGGCAACGGCCAAGGCCGGGCTCGAGCAAACCACCACGATCGCCGGCCAAGCCATGCAGGCGCTGTCGTCGGCTTCCATGGTTATGATCGTCGGCCTGTCCGTCGCTCTCGTGGTGGGAGTGCTGCTGGCCTACTTCATCACCCGGAGCATCACCAAGCCCATCAACCGCATCATCGCCGGCCTGGGAGAAGGCGCGGACCAGGTCAACGACGCAGCCGCCCAGGTGTCGACCGCTTCGCAACAGTTGGCCGCCGGCGCGAGCGAACAGGCGTCCTCGCTCGAGGAGACCTCGAGCGCGCTGGAGGAGATGGCGGCCATGACCCGCACGAATGCCGCCAATGCCAAACAGGCCAATGAACTGGCCGGCCAGGCCCGCCAGGCCGCCAACGACGGCGACAAGACCATGGCGGAACTCAATCAGGCGATGTCCGGCATCAACGAGTCCTCCGAGAAGATCAGCAAAATCATCAAGGTGATCGAGGAGATCGCCTTCCAGACGAATCTTCTGGCCCTCAACGCCGCCGTCGAAGCCGCCCGGGCGGGTGAGCACGGCAAGGGATTCGCCGTTGTGGCCGACGAAGTCCGCAACCTCGCTCAACGATGCGCCCAGGCCGCCAAGGAAACGACCGGCCTGATCGAGGACGCGGTCAACAAGTCTCAGCGCGGCACACAGGTGGCGGGTGAAGTCGGAAAGGCCCTCTCCGCCATCGTGGGCGACGCAACCAAGGTCTCCGAACTGGTCAACGGCATCGCCCAGGCCTCCGACGAGCAGGCCCAGGGCGTGGATCAGGTGAATACCGCCGTTGCCCAGATGGACAAGGTCACCCAGCAGAACGCAGCCGGCGCCGAGGAATCGGCGTCGGCGGCCGAGGAACTGGCCGCTCAGGCCCAGGCAGTCAAGGGCATGATCGCTGAGCTGATGACCCTGGTCGGCGGACATGGAAGCATCAGCGGGGGTTCCAACTCGACTGCGGCACCCCGGGCCCGCAGAACCAGCGCTCAACACGGCCTCCAGAACAGGCAGACCGCCACGGCCGCCCATGCCCTCAAGACCCCGGTTGCGGGCACGACCCAGGCCCACTGCGGTTCGGACAACACGATCGGAGGCGAGCCCCGCGATCTGAACCAGTTCTGAGAACGTGCCGGTCGCACGACGGGACGAACGTCGGCCTCACGCCGGCGTTCGCCCCGCCGCCGCGAGGAGATCGACGTCGAACCGGGACTTGCGAATCCGCCTCAATTAAGAGACGAGCGAACTCCAGCACCGCTCGCGACACGCCGACGAGCACCGCGCCGAGCGCGGTGCGCGACAGGTTCACGAGCCGGCGGGCGTCGCACCCGGCGGCGCCGCCGAGCCGGCCACGGCGCCTCGCTCGACGCATCGCCGATCTGCATCGCGGGCCACACCGCGTTGGCCTCGACCCAGCGGATCCAGCACTCGCGGCTCGGCGGCGAGTCGATGTAGCCGCCGGTGTCCGACGCGTAGAACGGGAAGCCCGACGCCGACAGCCCGATGCCGAACGCGAGCGCCGTCGGCAGCCCGCCGACCGCGTACGTGCTCTCGCCGGGGATCGGATCGCCCCAGCGGGCGAAGCTCGCGTCGAGATCGCCGGGCCACACGATCATGCCGTGCACCTGATCGCCCCAGCGGCCGGTGCGCGTGAGCAGGAAGCCGCCCTCGGGCGCCAGCAGCTCGCGATACACGCGGTGGTAGAGGAGCTGGTAGCCGTGGTGCATCGTCCCCTCGTCGCTGCCGTCGGCGAAGCGCCACGGCACGCGGCGGCCGTTCAGGCCGAGCACGACGTCCTCCGCGTAGTCGAGCTTGAAGCCCTCGATGCCGAAGCCGCCCTCCCCGAGCGGATCGGTGTAGCGCCGCAGGTTCTCCTGCCACCACGCGTACGCCGCCGGGTTGGTGAGGTCGAGCGGCTTGCTCCACGGGTTCAGGACGACGCCGGTCTGCGGC
>JAPKGY010000032.1 GCA_026647385.1 Phycisphaerae bacterium
CTGGCTGGCAAGATCATCCTGACGCCCAATGCCGATCCCGGCTTCGACTGGATATTTTCTCGCGATATCGCCGGCCTGCTGACGATGCATGGGGGTGCGAACTCGCACATGGCGATCCGGGCGGCCGAGTTTCAGTTGCCGGCGGCCACGGGCATCGGCGAGGTGCTCTACGAGCAGGTCAGCAAAGCCGAGATGATCGAACTCGACTGTGCGAGCGGGCAGATCCGGATCGTGCGGTAGCGCCCTTTCCGGCAAGAGGGTTTCGTTGTGGTGTGGCCATCTCTCCGCAGGTGAGTCGCCGGGGCAACTCACCTGCGGAGAGATGCCTGCACCACAAGGGCCGGGCGAAACGAAAGGCCGCGCGGGTCGCCAGGGCGACGAGCGATGAAGCCCGCGGCTCATTAATATCGCTCGATCACGCGCGGTCATTCAGGAAAGGAACGCCACGCGAGCAACCTTTTGCTCGGAGTCGAGCGCCGTTGATGCGGAACCATGTTCAAGATCGGCCTCACACAGCGAGTCGAAGTCCTGCCCGACCGGGGCGAGCGCCGGGACTGCCTGGATCAGGCGTGGACCCACCTGCTGGCGGACAACGGTTTCGTTCCCGTGCCGCTGCCCAACCGGATTGACGACGTCGCCATTCTGTTTGATCGAATCGGCCTGGACGGGATCATTTTCACCGGCGGCAACGATCTGGCTCACCTGCCCGGAGCAACCCATGCCGCGCCCGAACGCGATGCATTCGAGCGGCGGCTTCTGCAAATCTGCACGGTTCGCAACATCCCGGTGCTGGGGGTGTGCCGAGGCATGCAGATGCTCGTCGACTATTACGGCGGGACGATCACCGCGGTCGACCATCACGTGGCCCGGCGGCACGGTATCGTCGTTCAATCCGAATCGGATGCGATACTCATGGGTCGCGAAGCGGTCAACAGTTTCCATCGGTATGGCGTGCAAGCGGGCGGGATCCCTGATGATTTGCGGATTCTGGCGATCGCGCCCGACGGCACGGTTGAAGCGGTCGCCCATCGTCGTTTGCCGCAATGGGCCCTTATGTGGCACCCGGAAAGGGTGCCTCAAGACCCGGGCGACGTCCGGTTGATCCGAGACCTGTTCGGAGGGCCAAGGTCGTGAGAGCGATCATCCTCGCCGCCGGACAGGGGACGCGACTCAGCCCGTACACGCTGGATCGCCCGAAGTGCCTGGTCGAACTCGCTGGCCGACCGCTGCTGGCCTGGCAGCTCGACGCCCTTCGGCACGTCGGGGTCAACGAGATCACCGTCGTCATCGGCTATCGCGGCGAGCGGATCGCCGCCCAAGGCCTGGCTGTCCGCCACAACCCGGATTATGCCCGCACCAACATGGTCCAAAGCCTGATGTGCGCCGCGGACCTGCTCGACGGGAGCGACGACGTCCTGATCGCCTATGCCGACATTGTTTACGAGCCGCGCGTCGTGCGGGCTCTGGCGGCCTGCGGCGAACCGATTTGCACCACGGTGGATCGCTCGTGGCTTCGTCTCTGGTCCATTCGAACCGCCACGCCGCTGGCGGAGGCGGAGACGCTGACGCTCGACGCGCGGGGCAACATCGTCGAGCTGGGCAAGAAGCCGACGTCCTACGAGGAGATTCAGGCCCAGTACATGGGGCTGATCCAGGTCCGGGCCGACCTCGCGCCGCGATTGCCGGAGATCCATCGCCGACTCGATCCCCGCGCACGCTACGACGGCCAGGATCTCGACAACATGTACATGACGAGTTTCCTGCAGCATCTCATCGATCGCGGGCAACCGGTGCGGGCCGTCGCGGTGGACGGAGGCTGGCTGGAGGTCGACAGCGCTTCGGACCTGGAACTGTACAATCGTCTGCACGCGGAAGGTCGACTGGGCGGTTATTGTGACCTGACGTTTGGCTCGCAAGCGACGTTATGATCAGACTCCCGTTCGCATCGCTGGTGGAGAACTGGGCGGCGGCCCGACGGTTTCATGCGCTGCCGGCGGCCGTGCGGAGCATCGTCTTCTATGCCGAGGACGCGGCCTCGTGGGTGCATTTCGAGCCGATCGTCCGGGAGTTGACCGGCCCGATGGGTCGGGAGATCTGTTATCTGACCTCCGACCCGCGCGATCCGGTCCTCGCCGGCCATCATCCGCGCATTCATGCGTTCTGGATCGGCGAAGGGGCCGTCCGCACGGGGCTCTTCCTCTCGCTGAAGGCCGACGTACTGGTCATGACCATGCCGGATCTGGAGACGTTCCACATCAAGCGATCCCGGCACTACCCGGTGCATTACGTCTATGTTTTTCACTCGATCGTCAGCACGCACATGATCTATCGCACGGGGGCGTTCGACCATTTCGACACCCTCCTGTGCGTCGGCCCGCACCATGTTCGCGAGATCGCCGCCACCGAAGGCATTCATGCGCTGAGCAGGAAGCGCTTGGTCCGGCATGGGTACGGGCGATTGGATGCCCTGATCGAAGAGGCCCGTTCGGCCGAAGCGCCCGGGCAGCGAGACCGGATGCACGTGCTGATCGCCCCCTCATGGGGAGCGGAAGGTCTGCTCGAAACGCGAGGGCGGGAAACAGTCGGCATCCTGTTAGGCGCGGGTTATGACGTCACCGTTCGGCCGCACCCGATGACCGCGCGCAAGTGGCCCGGGGCGATCCGGGCGATCGAGCGCGAGTTCGCCGGCCACGAGCGGCTGACCCTCGATCGCGACATCGCCTCCAGCGAATCGCTGGCGTCGGCCGACGTGATGATCAGCGACTGGTCGGGGGCGGCCATCGAGTTCGCGTTCGGTTACGAGAAGCCGGTGCTGTTCGTGGACGTGCCGCGCAAGGTCAACAACCCGGAGTACGAAAAGATCGGTTGTGAACCGCTGGAGGTGTCGATCCGCGAGCGGATCGGTTGCGTCATCGCCGCCGACCGGCTGGCCGATCTGCCGGTGCAAGTCCGGCGGTTGGCGAGGGACGCGGATTCGTATCGTCACCAGATCCGCACGGCACGCGACGAGACGGTTTACAATGTGGGCCGGAGCGGAGCGATCGGCGCGGAGGCGATCCTCCAGATAGCCGACGCCGCCCGTGCGAAGGCGGGGTGCGGATCATGAATCGCCGGGACATCGCCGAACTCCTTCGCTCCGTGCAGGCGGAATGCCCCGCGCTCGGATCGCCGGACCCGCAGACTCTGGCCGTGCCGCACGTACTCGTCGAGTTGGCTGGTGCCTGGCCCGGCCCGTTGACCGGGGATCACCGAGCGTACATCGACGCCCTGTGCCGCAAGCTGGCGGTCACCCGCGGCGTGTCCGCTGCATACAACCGCGACTGGACGAAACGCGCGAACGATCCACCCCTGCCGGCCACGTATAGGCTGCTCCTGCTCGCCGTTCTGCTGGCGTGGTCCGAGACGCCGGAGACGATGGGGCCGGACGGCCGAGGGCTGGCCCTCAAGTGCCTGAACGGCGCGTTGACCGCACGCGAGCGGATTACGTTCAATATTGGTGCCGATAAATCGGCATTCGCAATTGACATCATCACCTCGCTGGAATCCTGGATCGCAGACCGCGTGGCGAGGATCTCGTGCGAGGAGGGGCCATGAAGGACCTGCCGCTGACGGTGCTGGCTTACGAAGGCCCCTGCGTGCGGGCATATCTGGCCGCGCTGAGGCGGGCGGGTCTGAGGCCGAAGCGCATCCTGCTGCTGGTGCTCGGCCGGCATCCGCTGACGGGCAAATCCGTCGGACGATGGCTGCCGGCTTCGTTGCGCATGTGGTATACGGGCAAGGCGCAGGAACTTGCGCTGAATTATTGGCCTCGGCGGATCAAGGCGATGCATCCGCGACTCGTGCGAGCCATGGCTGCGGGTTTGTCCGAGCTCATGGACGCGCCGGCTGACCTCATCGACGAGATGCTCGGGCCGTTCGCGTACGAGCGTTACGCGGGCACCGTGGATCGCGTGGCGGTCGACGGTCTTCGCGACGCTGACTTGGCTGAACCGCTGGCCCGGGCCGGCCCCGGAACGGTGCTGTTCACCGGCGGCGGCATTCTGCCTTCGCGGATCATCGATCTGCCCGGCCTTCGTTTCCTGCACGTTCATCCGGGCCATTTGCCGCACGTTCGCGGAGCCGACGGGCTGCTGTGGTCCACGCTGGTGCGCGGTCGGCCGGCCTTGTCGTGCTTTTATCTGGCCAACGGGATCGACACCGGAAACATCGTGGCGGTGCGCGAGTATCCGCGTATCCGGTTCGATCTTTCGGGAATGAACCGCCCCGACGACCCGACGCTTTACCGGGCTGTCTTCTCTTACTGCGATCCGCTCCTGCGGGCCGACCTGCTGGTCCGGCACGTGCTGGCGAACGGGGATGCCGCGCTGCCCGACGGCTCGCCGCAGGATGCCGATCGCGGCGTGACGTACCATTTCATGCACCCGGCGTTGCGGGCCAGGGTATTACGGGGTCTCTTCGTCGGCGGCGACGGATAACGGGGTACTGTCACCATGAAACCGAGTTATCTCCGGTATTACGAGCGATACTCCTACCGCTTCCTGGCCAGGTTGTTCGCCGATGCACTGCTGAGTCGCGGCAGGCTGCGGAAGCTGGCCATCGCCCATCGCCAGGCCGATTACCTGCGCCTCGCCCGCGCGGACGAACGCCTGCTCGCCCTGCACGCCCGCATCAATCGACATCTGATGGCCGCCCGCGAACAATGGTCCAGCTACGACTATGGGGAAGGATACTTCTATCAGAGCCTGGACGCGATCGGCGTCAGAGGGATGCGCGACACGACGGCTCGCGTCGAAGCCATGAACCTGCGAACCCACGTCGCCGGCAGGCGGGTGCTCGACATCGGCTGCAACAGCGGATTCGTGGCCTTGTCGATCGCCCCGGTCGCGGCTCACGTCACCGGATTGGACATCAACCCGCATCTGATCGCGGTCGCCCGGGACGCGGCCGACTACCTGGACCTGAACAACACCGACTTTTCCGCGTGCGCCTTCGAGGATTTCCCCGCGCGGGCCCCCTTCGATGCGGTGCTGTCCTTTGCCAACCACTCGACCTACGACGGCAACACGCGTCAGCCGATCGAGCGGTATTTCCAGCGATGCGGCGACCTGCTCGCGCCCGGCGGGCTGCTCCTGTTCGAATCCCACACGCCGCAACATGAGGGCGACGGTCTGCAACACGTTCGGGAGATCATCAGCCGACGCTTTGCCGTGCGCGAGAAACGAATCCTCGACGTCGGGAGCTTCCTCGATCGCGGCCGAACGTTCATCGTGGCCGTCAAGGCGTAAGGCGGACCGCCTTCGTACCGTTCACACTGACCGATCGCGTCAGTCGGTTTGCCGTAACCCCAGCCCGTGGCACGGGCTTCCAGCCCGTGTCGTCGCGGGCAAGATGCCCCTGCCACAACATGCGCGCAAATCACATCGATCCTTCGCCGTAAGCTCCCACAGAAAGCCGTGCGGGCAGAAGCCTGGACGGTCATGGATCAGCGCTCGTCCCGACGCGACGGTCCCCCCACGGAAAAACTTCAGCCCGCCTCGCGCCAACCGTCCGCATCCCGGCTATCATCCAGGAAACACCGGCCGCGATCGGCCGGGGACAACATGGAACGAGGTGTCGGATGGCACGATGGTGGATTCTGTTGGGGGCGATCAACGGTTTTCTGGCGGTAACAGCCGGCGCGTTCGCAGCCCATGGCCTCAAGCAACGATTGACGCCGGACCTGCTCGCCGTCTTCGAGACCGCGGCCCGCTATCACATGTACCATGCCCTCGCCCTGCTCGCGGTCGGCTGGCTGGCGGCGCGGAACCAGGGCATGCTGACGACCCTCGCCGGCGGATGTTTCCTTGTCGGCATCATCCTTTTCTCGGGAAGCCTCTACGCCCTCGTCCTCACCCACACACCGCGACTCGGAGCCGTCACACCCTTCGGCGGGACCCTTCTCCTGGTCGGCTGGCTTCTGCTGGCCGTCGCGGGATGGAAGCCGACTCGATAATCAGTCGGCGCCGAAAACGCGACGTCGGGTGATGCGGTTGATGGCTGGGGTGCAGGTGTTGGCCGCCAGCAGCGCCCAGTACGCCGACGCCGGCAGTCCGATCGTGATTCGCAGCAACAGGGTCAGGCCGCCGACGAGCACGCCGAACAACACCTGGCCGCGCCTCGTCAAGGGCGTGCTGGAAGGATCGGCCATCAGGACCAGCAGTACCAGGGGCAGCGCGCCGGCCGTCAGTTGATACGCGACGTACGCCAGGCCAACGGGCAAGCCTTCGTCGACGAGTCGGACCGGAAGCCAAACCACCTGCGCCGACGTACCCTCGAACTGGAAGTACGCGGGCAGAGTCGCCGCCATCAGCGCAGCCGCCCCGACACCCCCGAGTATCGTCCGCCACCTCAGCAAACCCTGCGAAATCAGCAACAGCCCGGCCGCGACCGCCGCCAACGCGCAGGCTTCGCCCACCGCTCCGCCCGCGAGCCCGGTCAGTGTATGCCACCAAGTCGGCAAAACCTCCGCGATCCGGTCGGCCAGCGCGCCGGCGGCGGACTGACCCGGCACCAGCGGCACCGGGACCGACAGCACCTCGACCGTGGGAACCACCTGCCAAGCCTCGACACCCGAGGGTAACGGCGCCGTCGACCAGTCGGCCAGCGGCGGTAAAGGTCGCGACAGGCTCAGGTCGCCGGTCAACAGCCGGCCCGGAGCCAGCACCGCGTGTCCGCCGGCGGCGAGTTGATCGCCGAACAGAATCTGCACGGCCACCCGGCCCAATGCCACCGGGTGCCACAGGTAGTTCCCCACCCCGCCGGGCACGATCAGCCCGATCAGGACAGCCATCCCCGTCGCCGTCGCCACAACGTGCCACCCGACCATCGGCGGCAGCGTGCATGCGGTCAATAATCCGACCAGCAGAGCCTGCCCTTCCGACCACCGACGGCTGCGCTGCCCCAGCGTATGAAACAGCGATTCGATCAACAGCGCGACTGCCGCCGAGATCGCCAGCACGCGCAGAGCGTACCATCCGAACAGCACCACGCCGGCTGCGCTCACCAGGACGGCCGCCCCGAGCTGCGCCCCCGTCAGGCGATTGACGCGCAGCACGCCGTGCCAATGCGGCGGATCCGTCCACCGCAAGGAACCCGGTTCCGGCAACGGTATGTGCGGCAAATCACCCATTACCGTCTATACACTCCCATACACGTTCCCCAGAGCCGCCTCGTTTAGCCGCGACCCGAAGGGGAGCGCTTCCACACGCTCCCCGTCACGCATCACCCGCCCCGCTCTTTATCCCCGTCTCCCCCCTGCTCCGCCATGAATTTCAACCGCGTTGCCGCCTGGGCCAGCGGCAGTTCCGCCGGACACACGTAACTGCACAGCCCGCACCCCAGACAAGCCCCGGGATGAAGCCATCCGGCGGCCGCCTTGTCGCCGCGCTCGACCGCATCGAGCAGCGCCTGCGGGTCGAGCCCGACCGGACACCCATCCTGGCACCACCCGCAACGGATACACGGCCCCGGCGCGGGCACGCGTTCGTGCTCGTGGTCCACGACGAGCAGCGCCGCCGTCTGACGCGTGACCACCGCTTCGGTCGTCTCCAGCGCGGTGCCGGTCAACGGCCCGCCCTCGACGACCTGCGCGACCGACCTCGCCAGCCCCACTTGCCGCAGCACCTCAGCCACCTTCGTGCCAACCGCAACCCGGTACAAACCCGGTCTGGCGACGGCCGGACCGGCCACGTTGACGAGACGCTCCACCATCGGTCGGCCGGTCGCCGCCGCCTCCGCCAGCGCCCGCAACGCCTCGACTTCGATCACAAGACAATGAACATCCTCAGGCCGACGCCCGACGGGCGTCTCTCGCCCCGTGATCGCCCACGCCAGCAGGACCGGGGCAGCCTGTGGGTACTTGCTGGGCAGCGCAACCACGCGAGCCGGCGTTCGACGGCTCGCGTCCCGGCATCGGGCCGTCAGATCGCGATCGCCTTCATCCACCGCCAGCCACACATGCCGCGCCCTCAACGCCTCACACAAAAGCAGACTCGCCCGGACGACCTCCTCCGCATCTCGACGCAACAACTCCGACCCGCTCACCACCAGCGGCTCCTGGGGCATTCCGTTGACGATCACATCCACGATCCCGCTTCGGGCGGCCGCCCGAAGCTCATCACCCAAAGCCACCGCCGGCCGCCGACAGTTCACGATCCCCGCCCCATCCGCCGCCCGCGCGAGCGACTCGGCGTCGTGTGATCCCGTTTCTCGAGGAGAGGTCCCGTCTCGGGCGGCCGCAAGCCGGTCGGAGGCGATCGCAGGTTCCGATGTGCCCGCCTCCGCGCCGTCGTGCGCACGAATCTCGATGGCCGGCACGTCCACGTGCTGCGCCGTGACCGCCCGGACCCGGCGGATCACCTGACCTGCGACCGGCGAGTGAATATCCATCGCTCCGGGCCGACTCGCCTTGCCGATCAGTTCACCGGCCACCACCGTCCGCCCGACTTCGACCACCGCGTCCGCGGGCGCCCCCGCATGTTGCACCAACGGCACGATCAGGACCGCCGGCCGCTCGATGACGCGAATGGGCGCATCGGCCGGCGGAGTCCGTTCCGACGCCAGATAGGCCCCGCCCGGAAAGCTTCGTCTTCGGATTCGCCCGGAGAGGAAAGGCATCATGTCCTCCGGCCCCGGCCCCGCACGACCGCTCGTTCGCGACGCCGATCGCGTCAATTATCCCGGTCATCATACCCATCGCCGCCGTCGGCCACGACCTGCTGCTCCTCCACCACGATCGTATGGGCCAACAGGTCGCCGACGCGCTGGTGATTCCGGGTGAAGAAGACCACCAGCATGAAAGGCCAGATTTGCAGGTAGGGCATCAGCTCGATCAGCTTGGCGAGGTTGCGGATGATAATCTGGACGGCGTTGGGCCGACCCGTGTTCTCGTGCCGGACCTCGCAGCCGAACAGCCGTTTGCCGGGCGTCGTCTGCCACACCATTTCGAAGACGATGCACCAGACCACGTAGACGACCGCGTAGCAGATCCACGCGTAGATGACGGCCGTCGGCACCTCAACGCCGTCGCTCTGCCCGACCTCCCCCGCCGCGTGTACCTCGGCGATGAACGCACGCAGGGGCTGATACCATATCCAGACCGCGGTAACCGCGGCCGGCAGCATGTCGATAAGGGCGGCCGACCCGCGCTTGGCGACGCCCGCGATCCCCACGCCGGCCGGCAGCGGGATCGGCGCGGCAATGCTTTCCTGTCGCCGCCAGAACACCAGCAACAGCAACGCCGCCACCACCAGCGTGGTCGCCAGGTCGCGAAGGTTCCGCCGCGTCTTGGAGATCTTGTTCGAGAAGGCGATCGGCACCTCCTCGAAAGCCCGATCGGGTACGCCCCCCGTCATCGGCGAAAACAACGCAAAGGACGCCGACTTGTCCCCCGCCTGCAGCACAGCCAGTTTGTCCGCGAAGGCCCCCAGGACGGCGCCGGCCGGCAACTCCAGGTTCTTCCCCGGCGACGCCAGCAGGGCTGGAAGCCGCGACCACGCACTCTGCGGCGTTTCCGTGCCGCCCGGATGCCAAGTCCACAGGTCGACCGCCAGGACCGACGAATCCAATTCGGGGCGATACAAAGAACCGAAAATCAGCCGGGCATTGACCACCGCGGCGAAACCCTCGACCGGCGGTCTGTCCACCGCAAGGTGCGGACCGTCGAGCCAGGTATCCTTCTCATACCGGGCGAAGCAGACCCGCGTATCCGCCGGATCGGCCTGCCAGAACAGATAGAGTCGGCCACCCGCGGTCGCCAGCCACATGCGTTCCGCATCGGCGCAGCCGGCCGGCGCGGGAAAACCGGGATTCCAGAAAGCTCCGTCGTACTCCACCAGCCAATACGGCTCCAGCGCGGAAATCATCGCCAGCGCCGTCGCCGGCTGTGAGGTCGGCGCGGACGACGACGACGATCCCCCCGGGTCCGCCGGCACCGTCTCCGCCTGTCGCCGCTGCTCCCAGGCTTTCCGAACTGCGTCCGCCGTAGCGGTCGGCACCACCGCCCACAGCCGAGGGCGGCTTCCGTCCGGCTCCCCGGCGATGGCGACGGGCATGACCGCTCCGGGCAGCGACAAAGCCCGGCCCCCTCCGTGGCGATCATACGCAAAATGGGCCCCATCCTCGCTCGAAAAGGCGTCCGGACCGTAAAAGACGTGCAAGGTCTCTCCGACGGCTGTGACCCGCTCCGCCGTGCCTCGCTGCGGCGGTATGCGGGTCCCGGGGACCACCTTCGAGGACGCGGCATCCATCACCGCGAACGTGTGGACGTACGTCCGGAACTCCGGATCCCACTGACCCACCATCAACCACAAGACCTTATCGTTGCCGGCTGCGGAGAGTGCGAGCTTCGGTTGCTTCGTGTCCTGGGTATCGGCCGACGCGCTCGCTCCGGCGGCGAGCACGACGAGACACGCCCAGAATCCAAGCGCTCGACGATCAAATGACTTGTGGCATACTCGCACATCAATGCTCCGCGGCCCCGGGCCCATCGGTCGGCCTGCTCGACGCCCCCGTCCCCACCCCCGGCGTCGGCTTCACCGCCGCACCCGCACCGGACAGCGTCGGGCGATCCACTCGCCGTATCTCGCCCACGTCCAGTCCCCGCTCCAACGGAGAACGGAACCTCGCCTCCGCTTCCGGCTTGGCAAACCGCTGCATCGTCGTGAAGCGCAGTTCCACCCAGCCCCGATCGGGCAGCCAGTCGATCCGAATTCGGCGCGGCATCAGAACCGCGCTGCCCGCGATCGGCTCATAATCGTCGAGCCTGGCCTGAACGATGGGCCGGCCGTCATACCGAAAGTACACCAGCGATTTCACCAGGAAGGGCTCGTGCCGGTCCACGTCGATGGCCTTGCTCAGCCGAATCTGTCCGCTCTCGTCGCGATCCAGGAAAATCAGCTCATAGGACAGAGGGCCCACCCACATGGCCGGACCAAGCGGCCCCTTGGTGTCCATCGGCAGATCGCCCAGCCCGAGGACCTCCGCCAACAGGTCCGGCCTCAACGGCAGATCCGCGTCGAAATCACCGACCATCTGATCGTGCCGTCCCCAGGAATACCGCGGAGACTGGAACTTCTCCCACAACCAGAACCCGTCCTGGTTCGACCCCGCTTCGAGGGTCCCGCCGACGTGCTCGAGCTTCAAATAGAGGTTTCTGGGGCGCCGATACAGCAAGGGCCCGTGCAGCTCGAATGATTCCAGCTTGTCGCCGTGCGCAAACTCGCCCGTCGCGGTCACCCCGCCCCGGAGAAGGAAATCCATGCCGGCTGCATTGCGGTTGACGCGGGCGATGACCTCCTGAATCG